>NZ_LZIX01000064.1:0-19202 GCF_001666955.1 Mycobacterium sp. E735
AGATGCGCCAACCGATTCGACGCCTCGTCCAACTCCCGATACGTCAACGACCGGCCCTCGCACGACACCGCCACCGCACCCGGCGCACGCACCACCTGCGCGCCGAACAACGCCGGAATCGACACCGGCACCCACGGCTCGGCCAACACCGCCCGGTTGCCGAAGTCATCGAGCCTGCGGCGCTCGTCGGCGTCGAGGGCATCGGTCGCCGACAAGCGCCGCTGCGGGTCGGTGGTCATGGCCACCAACACCCGCCGCAGCCGCTCGATCAGCGTTTCGATGGCCTGGGCGTCGAAGACGTCGGCGTCGTATTCGACGCGGAGGCGCAGTTCGTGGCCCGGCTGGGCCTGGATCGTCAGCGGATAATGCGTGGATTCCCGGCTGGCGATGTCGGTGATGGACAGCTCCTGATTGCCGGACAGGGCGGCCGCGTCGATCGGGTAGTTCTCGTAGGCGAACAGGGTGTCGAACAGCTGGTCCTGACCCGTGATGCGGTGAATCTCGTTGAGCGCCAGGTGCTGGTGGTCGAGCGTGTGGTTGTAGGCGCCCTGCAGTTGTTCGAGCAATCCTGCCGCGGTGGTGGTCGGCGTGATGTTCGCCCGCACCGGCACGGTGTTGATCAGCAGACCGACCATCGATTCCGCGCCGGGGATCTCGGCCGGCCGGCCCGAGACCGTGGTGCCGAACGTGACGTCGTGCTGGCCGGTCAGCCAGCACAGCAGTTGCGCGTAGGCGGCCTGCAGCACCGTGTTGACGGTGGTGTGGCAGGAGCGGGCCAGCTCGCCCACTGCGCGCGTGAGGTCGGCGGGCAGCCCTAGCGTCCGAACGCCCTGCTCCCCCGGCCGCAGCCGGTCCCGGCGGCCGACCAGCGTCGGGGTGTCGAAGCCGGCGAACACCTCGGCCCACGCGTCGCGGGCGGCGCCGCGGTCGCGGGCGGCCAACCAGGTGACGAAGCTGCGGTAGGGCGCGGCCGCGGGCAGGCGCTGACCGTGGTAGGCGGAAAAGATGTCGCCCAGCAGGATCGGCATCGACCAGCCGTCGAGAACGATGTGATGGTTGGTCAGCACCAGGTGGTGGCGGTCAATTCCGGTGCGGATCAGGGCAACCCGGAAGGGCGGCTGGTTGGCGAGATCGCACACGGCGGCGCGCTCGGCGGCGCACAGCCGCCGGATCTGCTCGTCGACGTCGTCGCGCAGCTCGATGTACCGCCAGGCCGGGGCGGGCTCTGCGGCGATGACTTGCACCGGCTCGCCGAACCGATCGACGAAGTGGGCCACCAGGTTTGGGTGGCGCCTGACCACGTCGCGCACGGCGTCGCGCAGGCGGCCGGGGTCGAGCGGCCCGGTGACGCTGATGTCGAGCTGTCCCGCGTAAAGGTCGCCGGCATCCTGGCCGGCGCTCCGGACGGTGTTCGCGTGGAAGAGCAGCCCCTGCTGCACCGGGGTCAGCGGGAGCACGTCGGCGACGTCGTGTTGTCGCTGCAGCTGGTCGATCTGCTTCTGGTCGAGGCGGGCGGGCGCGACGTCCGAGGGCGTCAATCCACCGCCGCCCGAACGCACGTGGGCGCAGATCCCGGCCAGGGCCTCGAACCAGAGCCGGCTCAGCCGGCCGACCTGCCCGTCGTCCAGCGCGGAGGGCGCCCAGGTCCAGTTGGCGTGCAGGTGCGCGCCGGATTCGGTGTCGACGGTGGCCGCGTTGAGCTCCAGGGTGTGCATCAGCGGCATGGGGATGGCCGCCGCAGCTGCGGTGACCGAGCCCGGCACCGGTCGCCACATCTCCTCGGACAGCTCGGCCGTACCACCTTGGCGCCCAAGGTAGTTGAATCCGATCGTCGGGTCGGCCCCGTCCAGGGCGGCATCGGCGTTCAGGTAGCGCAGCAACCCGTAGGTCAGCGAGTCCGGGAGGGCGCGCAGCTGCTCCTTGCCGTCCTTGAGGGCCGCGCCAAGCGCGGCGTCACCGGCGACCACCTTCGCCCAGGACAGCCCTCCGACGTTCAAGGCCACCGGGTATTTGGCGGTGAACCATCCCACGGTGTGCGACAGGTCGATGTCGCGGCCGAGCTCCTCGTTGCGGCCGTGGCCCTCGACGTCGATGCCGATCGGCGCGCGGGTGTCGCCCAGGAATTCCCCCACCGCCAAAGCGAACGCGACGAGCAGGATGTCCTGGATGCCGGCGTGAAACGCCGCGGGCACCTCACCGAGCAGCATGCCGGTGGTTTCCGCGTCCAGCTCCACCGACAGGTGCCCGGCGGCGGCGAAGGTGTCCACGTCGGGGCGCACCGTGGGCAGCGCCGCGGGGGTGGCCGCCACCCGCTGCCAGGTGCCCAGGTGGTTCAGGATGTCCGGGTCGCCCGCGCGCTCGGCCAGCCGCGCAGCCCACCGGGCGAACGACGTCCCCGTCGACGGCAGCGCCACCGGCTGCCCGAGCCGGTGCTGGGCCCAGGCGATGTTCAAGTCCTCCAACAGGATTCGCCAGGACACCCCGTCGACGGCCAGGTGGTGGACGATCACCGCCAGCTGGTTGGTGGTGGTCACCCACAGCGCGCTGAGCATCGCCCCGCCGGCCGGGTTCAACCGCGAGCGGGCCTCGACGAGTGCCGCGTCGGACAGCTCGCCCACCGTTTGCAGGCAGTCGCGGGCGTGCACCGTACCGGGCTCGGGCACGGTCGGCGACCATTCGTCGTCGAGGCGCAGGCGCAGCATGCCGTGCCGGTCGAGCAGGGCCTGCAGCACCACCAGCACGTCGGCCTCGCCCACCGCGGCGGGGGCCTGCACCAGCATCGTCTGGTTGAACTGGTCGACCGGCCCGTCCACGCCGCGCAGCCAATGCATGATCGGGGTGGCCGCCACCGGACCCACGCCCTCGTCGATCACGCCAGTGCCCGCCTCGGCCACCTCGGCCACCCGCGCCAGCCGGGCGACGGTCTGCTCGACGAACAGGTCGCGCGTGCGGCAGATCAGGCCGGCGGCCCGTGCCCGGGTCACCACTTGCATCGACGAGATGCTGTCGCCGCCCAGATCGAAGAAGGAGTCGTCCACCCCAACCCGGTCGAGTCCGAGCACCTGGGCGTAGATGCCGGCCAGGATCTCCTCGACGGCGTTGCCCGGGGCGCGGTACTGCTCGCCGTCGGAATACTCCGGTGCGGGCAATGCGCGGGTGTCGAGCTTGCCGTTGGGTGTGAGCGGCAGGGCCGGCATCGCGACCACGGCGGCGGGAATCATGTAGGCCGGCAACCGCTCCGCCAGCGCGGCGCGGACCTCGACCGGATCGGCCTGCCCGGTGAGGTAGGCCACCAGGCGCTTGTCACCGGGACGGTCCTCGCGGGCGACGACCACCGCCTGCTCCACCCCGTCCAGCCAGGCCAGGGCGGCGCGCACGTCGCCGAGCTCGATCCGGTAACCGCGGATCTTGACCTGCTCGTCTACCCGGCCCAGGTAGTCCAGTTGGCCGTCCGCGCGCCAGCGCACCAGGTCCCCGGTGCGGTACATGCGGGTGCCGGCCCCGCCGAACGGGCAGGCCACGAACCGCGACGCGGTCAGACCGGCCCGCTGCCAGTAGCCGCAGGCGACACCCGAACCGGCCACGTACAACTCGCCGACCACGCCGACGGGCACCGGCCGCAGGCGCTCGTCGAGGACGAACAACGCGCCGCCGGGCACCGGTGACCCGATCGGCACCACACCCGATTCCGCGGACGCGGCGGTCAGGGGTTCGCTGACCGCCGCGTACACGGTGGCCTCGGTGGGGCCGTAGGCGTTGATCATCGTCCGGTCCGCCCCCCACCGGTCGACCAGCTCGGCGGGGCACGCCTCGCCGGCCACCACCAGGGTGACCGACTCCAGCCCCTCGGGTGACAACATCGCCGCCGCGGACGGGGTCTGGCTCAGCACGCCGACGCGTTCGGCCACCAGCAGTGCGTGGAGGTCTTCCGGTGCCCGGGCGACCGACTCGGGCACCACGACCAGCCGTCCGCCGTGCAGCAGGGCACCGAAGATCTCGTGCACCGAGACGTCGAAGGCCAGGGAATGCCACTGCGACCAGACCCCACCGCGCGGCAGGCCGGCATCCATACGCGCGAGAAGTTGCGTCGCGTTGCGATGCGTGACCGCAACGCCTTTGGGGACACCGGTGGTGCCGGACGTGTAGATCAGGTAGGCGAAGTCCTCGGGGCCGGGCGCGGTCGGCGCCGGGTCCGGCTGGGCGCCGCCTTCCAGGTCACCGACGTCGATGACGGGCACGTCGTGCCCGCCGAGCCGGTCGGCCAGGTCGGCGGTGGTGAGGACGGCCATCGGCGCGGCATCGGATAGCACGAAGCCGATCCGGGCCTCCGGCAGCGCCGGATCGATCGGCAGGTAGGCCGCGCCGGACTTGAGCACCGCCAGGATCGCCACGATCGCCTCGGAAGAACGCGGAAACAGCAGTGCCACAAACCGTCCCGGGCCGGCCCCCCGCCCGGCCAACACGCGCGCCAGCCCCTCCGCCGCGGCGTCCAGTTCGCGGTAGGTCATGGACCGGCCGTCGCACACGAGTGCCACCGCTTCGGGCGTGCGGGCCAGCTGCGCGGCGAACAGCTGCGGAATGGACACCGGCGCGGCGGGCGGCCCGGTCAGCGCCGCGCGGTTCCCGATCTGGTCGAGGCGGGCATGCTCGGCCGCGTCGAGCAAATCCACCGCCGACAGCGATCGGGTGGGGTCGACGGTCATCGCCGTCAGCACCCGCTGCAATCGGCCGACGAGCGCCTCGACGCTGTCCGCGTCGAACACGTCGGTGCGGAACTCCACCGTCCCGCCGATGCCGGCGGGCTCACCCGCCTCGCTCCAGCGCTCGGCCAACGAGAACGTCAGATCCATGCGGGCGGTCTGGGTGTCCACCGGCATCGGCGTGATCTCGACGTCGCCCAGGGTCAGCCCGGCGACCGGGCCACCGCCTTGCCCGGCGAAGTTCTGCCAGGCCAGCATCACCTGGACCAGCGGATGATGGGTCAGGCTTCGGGTGGGGTTGAGCCGCTCGACGAGAACCTCGAAGGGCACGTCTTGGTGTTCGTAGGCGGCCAGGCTGCGCTGCCGCACCTGCGACAGCAGGTCGGCGAAGGTGGGGTCGCCGCCCAGCTCTGTCAGGTCGACCCGCAGCACCAGGGTGTTGACGAAGAATCCGACCAGCTCGTCGAGGGCGGGGTCGCGCCGCCCGGCGATCGGGAAGCCCACGGCCACATCGGAACTCGCGGTCGTCTTCGCGAGCAGCACCGCCAGCGCGGCCTGCACGACCATGAAGCTCGTCGCGTTGTGCTGGCGGGCCAGCTCGCCGACGCGCCGCTGCAGCTCGGCCGGCCAGTCAACTTCCACGGTGGCGCCCCGCTGATCGGCGACCAGCGGGTAGGGCCGGTCGGTGGGCAGCGGAAGCCGGTCGGGCATGCCGGCCAACGCGCCTTCCCAGTAGGCCAGCTGGGCGGCGATGGGGCTGGTGCGGTCGTCGAGATCGCCGAGCTGCGCGCGCTGCCACAGCGTGTAATCGACGTATTGCACCGCCAGCGGCGCCCAGCCGGGGGCGTGTCCGGCACACCGGCTCGCATACGCGACGCCCAGGTCGCGTACCAGCGGGGTGATCGACATCCCGTCGGCGGCGATGTGGTGCACCACGGCCACCAGCACGTGCTCGTCGTCGTCGATGCGGAAAAGCTCTGCCCGCAAGGGAATTTCGGTTGCGAGGTCGAAGGTGTAGCGCGCCGTGGCGCCGATGGCTTCGTCGAGCTGGCCGGCGGACCATGTGCCCGCGTCGACGACCGACCACCCGAAGCCCGCTTTCTCGACCGGGGTCACCAGCTGCTGGGGCGTGCCCTCGGGCGCGGCGATCAGGGTGCGCAGGCTCTCGTGGCGCGCCACCACGTCGGCCAGCGCCGCACCCAGCGCGTCCGCGTCGAGGCGACCACTGAGCCGCAGCGCCGCCGCCATGTTGTAAACCGGTGACGGGCCTTGCAATTGGTCGAGGAACCACAAGCGGTTCTGCGCGAATGACAGCGGGACGACCGCGGGCCGCTCGGCGGCCACCAAGGGCTCCAGGCCGTTCGTGCCCTCGTCGATCCGCAGCGCCAGCTGGGCCACCGTCGGCGCCTCGAACACCACGCGGACCGGGACACCGGCACCGAGGTTGCTGTTGATGGCGGCGACGAGACCCATCGCGGAGATGCTTTCGCCGCCGAGTTCGAAGAAGGAGTCGTCGATGCCGACGCGATCGAGGCCCAGGACGTCGGCGAAGATGGTGGCGAGAATCTCTTCGGTCGGGTTCTGCGGGGCGCGGTAGCGGCCGGCGCCGTATTCGGGGGCCGGCAGCGCGCGGGTGTCCAGCTTGCCATTGGCGGTCAGCGGCAGGGCTTGCAGGCCCACGATCGCGGCGGGCACCATGAACGCCGGCAACCGCTCGGAAAGCCGCGCCCTCAGCTGAGCCGGGTCGGCCGCGCCCGTGATGTAACCGACCAGACGCTTGTCACCGGGGCGATCCTCACGCGCGATCACCACCGCCTGCCCCACCCCGTCCAAAGCGCTCAACGCGGCCTGGATCTCACCGAGCTCGATGCGATACCCGCGGACCTTGACCTGCTCATCGGCGCGACCGAAGTATTGCAGTTGCCCGTCGCGGTTCCAACGCACCAGATCGCCGGTGCGATACATCCGCGTTGCAATCCCGCCGAACGGGCAGGCGACAAATCTCGACGCCGTCAGCCCGGGCCGGCCGAGATATCCAGTGGCCAAACCGGATCCGGCCACATACAGCTCCCCGACCACGCCCTCGGGCACCGGGCGCAACGACCCGTCGAGCACGAACAGCGCCGCACCGGGCACCGGCGAGCCGATCGGAGGCACCCCTGACCCCGCGACGAGCGGGGTGCTGATCGCGACACACATCGTGGTCTCGGTCGGCCCATAGGCGTTGACCAGCACCCGCCCCGGCGCCCACCGGTCCACCACCTCGGGCGGGCAGGCCTCCCCGGCCATCACCACCGCCACGTCGTCCAAACCGGCCGGGTCCAGCATCGCCACCGCCGACGGCGTCTGGGTCAGAACACTGACGCCGTGGGCGCGCAGCACCGCATGGAAGTCCAGCGGTGAACCCGCCACGGATTCGGGCACCACAACCAGTCGCCCCCCGCGCAACAGCGGGGCGAAGATCTCCCACACCGACACGTCGAAGGCCAGCGAATGCGCATGCGACCACACCCCGGGCGCCGGCAACCCGCCATCCAGCGAGCCGATCAACTGCGTCACGTTACGATGCGTGACGCCAACACCTTTGGGCACACCCGTGGTACCCGAGGTGTAGATCACGTAGGCCAGCCCGTCGGCGTCCGGCTCCGCCAGGGCGGTGTCGGGCACGGTGTCGAGGCGCCGATCGTCGACGTCCACCACGGGCACTCCGCGGCCCTCGAATCGCGCCGCCAGATCGGCGGTGCTGACCGCGACCACGGGGGCGGCGTCACCGAGCATGAACTCGATCCGGGTATCCGGGGAGGAAGGGTCGATCGGCAGGTAGGCCGCCCCGGTCTTGAGCACCGCGAGCATGGCCGCGATCGCCTCGGCCGACCGCGAAAACAGCAGTGCCACAATCCGTCCCGGGCCCGCGCCGTGGGCCACCAACTGGCGCGCCAGCCGGGTCGAAGCCTCATCCAGCTCGCGGTAGGTCACCGACAGGCCCGCACCCGACACCGCCACCGCCCCAGGCGCGCGTGCCACCTGCGCAGCGAACAACCCGGGCACCGACACCGACCCCGGCACCGGTCCACTCAAAGCCGCCCGATTGCCGAACGCGTCCAGCCGAGACCGCTCGGCCTCATCGAGCACATCCACCGACGACAACGCCCGGCCGGGGTCGGCGGTCGTGGCCGAAAGGACGCGCCGCAGCCGCGCGATCAGCGTTTCGATGGTGTCGGCGTCGAAGACGTCGGTGCGGAATTCCACCCGGCCGCCGATGCCGGCGGCCTCCCCCGTCTCGCTGAAGCGTTCGGCGAGGGAGAACACCAAATCCATCCGGGCGGACTCGGTGTCGACCGGCACGGAGGTGACGTCGAGGTCGCCCAGCGCAAGACCGGCGGCCGGATCGTCGTGGCCGGCGAAGTTCTGCCAGGCCAACATGACCTGCACCAGCGGGTGGTGGGTCAGGCTGCGGGCCGGGTTGAGCCGCTCGACGAGCAACTCGAACGGCACGTCTTGATGCTCGAACGCCTCCAGGCTGCGCGCCTGGACGCGTGCCAGCAGTTCGGCGAAAGTGGGGTCGCCGGCCAGGTCGACGCGCAGCACCAACGTGTTGACGAAGAAACCGACGAGCGCGTCCAGGGCGCGGTCGCGGCGCCCGGCGATCGGAAAGCCGATCGGAATATCCGAGCCGGCACCGACTTTCGACAGCAGCACGGCCAGCGCGGCCTGCACCACCATGAACGTGGTCGCGTTGTGCTCGCGGGCCATCCGGCGAACCTGCTGCTGCAGCTCCGACGGCCAATCCACGACGACGCTGGCGCCGCGCTGGTCGGCGACGGGCGGGTAGGGCCGGTCGGTGGGCAGCTGCAACCGCTCGGGCATCCCGGCCAGCGCGTCCCGCCAGTAGGACAGCTGGGCCGCGATGGGGCTCCGGCTGTCGTCCAGTTCACCGAACTGCGCGCGCTGCCACAGCGTGTAGTCGACGTACTGCACCGGCAGGTCGGCCCAGCCGGGCGCCTCCCCCGCGCATCGGCCGGCGTACGCGACACTGAGGTCGGCGGCCAGCGGCGTGAGGGACAGGCCGTCCGCGGCGATGTGGTGCACGACGATCACCAGCAGGTGTTCCCGCTCGCCGAGGGCGAAAAGCTTTGCGCGCAGCGGGGTCTCGGTGGCCAGGTCGAAGGTGTGGCGTGTCGTCGCCGCGATGGCCTCGTCCACCTCGCCCGCCGGGGATCCGGTGGCATCGACGATTTCCCAGCCGAAGTCGGCCTCCTCGGCGGGTACCACCAGCTGCTGGGGCGTTCCGTGGCGGGCGGGGAACAGCGTGCGCAGGCTCTCGTGGCGGTTCACCACATCGTCCAGCGCCGCGCGCAGCGCGCCGGCGTCGAGGCGCCCGCGCAGCCGCAACGCGGCCGCCATGTTGTAGATCGGCGATGGGCCCTGCAGCTGCTGGATGAACCACAACCGGCTCTGCGCGAACGACAACGGGATCACCGCCGGGCGGTCGCCGGCGACCAGCGGCTGCAGGCGCCCCGCGGTCTCGCCGATGCGGGGGGCCAGTTGCGCGACCGTCGGCGCCTCGAACACGGCACGCACCGGCAGCTCGGTCTCGAGTGAGCCGTTGATCGCCGCGATCAGGCGCATCGTGGACAGCGAATCACCGCCGAGATCGAAGAACGAGTCGTCGACCCCGACGCGTTCGACGCCGAGTACCTCGGCGTAGATGCCGGCCAAAATCTCCTCGACCGCCGTGCTCGGGGCGCGGTAGTTGCCGGCGTCTTGGTAGTCCGGGGCGGGCAGGGCGCGGGTGTCGAGCTTGCCGTTGACGGTCATGGGCAGCGCCGGGAGGACGACGACCGCGGCCGGGACCATGTAGGCGGGCAGCCGTTCGGCCAGCGCGGCGCGGGCGTTGCCCGCGTCCACCGTCCCGGTGACGTAACCCACCAGCCGTTTGTCGCCGCGGTCCTCACGGGGGACGACCACCGCCTGCTCGACACCGTCCAAAGCGCTCAGGGCGGACTGGATTTCGCCGAGTTCGATGCGATAGCCGCGGATCTTGACCTGTTCGTCGGCACGGCCGAGGTAGCGCAGTTGCCCGTCGGGCCCCCAGCACACCAGGTCGCCGGTGCGGTACATCCGGGTCCCCGGTGCGCCGAACGGGCAGGCCATGAAGCGCGACGCCGTCAACCCCGATCGGCGCCAATACCCGACACCGACCCCGTCGCCCGCCAGGTACAGCTCGCCGACCACCCCGGGCGGAACCGGTTGCAGCCATTCGTCCAGCACGAAGAATGCCGCCCTCGTCACCGGTGCGCCGATCGGCGGGAAGCCAGATCCCGCCGCCAGCGGCGCGCTCTTGCAGGCCCACATCGTGGTTTCGGTTGGGCCGTAGACGTTGACCATCACCCGCCCCGGCGCCCAGCGATCCACCAGCTCGGGCGGGCAGGGCTCGGCCCCGATCACGAGCGCGGTCGCATCCAGCCCGTCGGTCGGCAACATCCCCACGGCCGAGGGGGTTTGGGTGAGCACGGTGACACCCTCGGCGACCAGGAGGGCGTGGAATTCCTGCGGTGAGCGGGCCACCGATTCGGGCACCACCACCAGCCGCCCGCCGTGCAGCAGCGCACCCCAGATCTCCCAGACCGAGAAGTCGAAGGCGTAGGAGTGGAACTGGGTCCAGACCTGCCCCGGTGACATCTCGATGCCGATCCGCAGCGAGTCGAAGAGCTGCGCGACGTTGTATTGGGTTACCGCAACACCTTTCGGGACACCGGTGGTCCCGGAGGTGTAGATGATGTGCGCGAGGTCGTCGGGCGCGGGCGCCGGTGGCGCCGTTCCGGGCTGGCTGTCCAGGGCGGGGCCGCCGACGTCGACGACCGCCAGGTCGAACCCGTGCAACCGCTCGGTCAGCGCCGCGGTGGTGACCACGGCGATCGGTGCGGCGTCGGTGAGCATGAACTCCATCCGGGCCGCCGGCAGCGCCGGGTCGATCGGCAGGTATGCCGCCCCGGATTTGAGCGCGGCCACGATCGCCACGATGGCCTCGGCCGAGCGCGAAAAGAGCAGCGCCACACGCTCACCCGGGCCCGCTCCACACCCGATCAGCAGGTGCGCCAAGCGGTTGGCCGCCTCGTCGAGTTCCCGGTATGTCATGGACCGGCCATCGCAGACCACGGCAACCGCGTCGGGCGTGCGCGCCGCCTGCGCGGCGAACAATTCCGGAACCGACACCGGCGTCGCCGGCTCGGTCAGCACTGCCCTGTTGCCCCACCTCTCCAGCCGGGCGTGCTCGCCCGGATCCAGCAGGTCTACCGACGACATCCGCAGCCCCGGGTCGGAGGTGACGGCCACCAGCAGGCGGTGCACCCGCTCGATCAACGTCACGACGGTGTCGGCGTCGAAAACGTCGGTACGGTATTCCGCCGTCACGCCGATGCCCGCGTGCTGGCCGGCCTCGGTCCAGCGGTCGGACAGCGAGAACGTCAAATCCATTCGCGCCGTGTGGGTTTCGACCGGCATCGCGGTGGCCCGGACATCGCCGAGGGCCAACGTGGCGGTGGGATTGCTGTCATAGCCGGGGAAGTTCTCCCAGCCCAACAACACCTGGATCAACGGATGATGGGCCAGGCTGCGGGTGGGATTGAGCCGATCCACCAGGAACTCGAACGGCACATCCTGGTGCTCGAACGCGGCGAGGCTACGCCGTCGCACCTGCGCCAGCAGCTCGGCGAAGGTGGGATCGCCGGCCAGGTCGACCCGCAGCACCAGTGTGTTGACGAAAAAACCCACCAGCTCGTCCAGCGCGGGATCGCGGCGCCCGGCGATCGGGAACCCCACCGCCACATCGTCGCTGGCGCTGATCTTCGACAGCAGCGCGGCGAAGGCGGCCTGAATCACCATGAAGCTGGTCGCGTTGTGCTCGCGCGCTACCCGACGGATCTGCTGCTGGACCTCCGTCGGCCAGTCCACCGCCAGCCGGGCCCCCCGGTGGTCGGCGACCGGCGGGTAGGGCCGATCGGTGGGCAGCTGCAAGCGCTCGGGCATCCCGGCCAGCGCGTCCTGCCAGAAGTCCAGCTGGGCGGCGATCCGGCTCTGGCTGTCGTCCAGGTCGCCGAATTGCGCGCGCTGCCAAAGCGTGTAGTCGACGTACTGCACCGACAGCGGCGCCCATTCCGGGGCCTGCCCGGCGCACCGCGCCGCGTACGCGACGCCCAGATCACGCGCCATCGGGGCGATCGACCACCCGTCGGCGGCGATGTGGTGCACCACGACCACCAGCACATGGTCGTCGTCGGCGGTGGTGAAAAGCTCCGCGTGTAAAGGTATTTCGTTCGCCAGGTCGAACGCGTAGCCGGCGACGGCATCGGTGCCCTCGCGCAGCCGGCCTTCCGGCCAGCCCCGGGCGTCGACGACGTTCCACCCCAATCGGGCGCGTTCGGCGGGGAGCACCACCTGGTGGGGGGTGCCGTCGTGAACCGCGAACAGTGTCCGCAGGCTTTCGTGGCGGTCGACGACGTCGGCCAGCGCCGCGCCCAGCGCGTCCGCGTCGACGCGCCCTCGCAGCCGCAACGCGACCGCGACGTTGTAGATGGGCGAGGGTCCCTGGAACTGGTCGATGAACCACAACCGGCTCTGCGCGAACGACAGCGGGATGAGCTCGGGCCGCTCGCCGGACACCAGCGGCTCCAGCCGGGCGGCCTCCCCGCCGGTGAGGCGGGCCAGCTCGGCGACGGTGGGCGCGTCGAACACGGCGCGCACCCCGAGGTCGGAATTCACGCTGGCGTTGACCGCGGCGATCAGGCGCATGGCCGACAGCGAGTCCCCGCCGAGGTCGAAGAACGAGTCGTCCACCCCGACCCGCTCCAGGCCCAGAACCTGGCCGAAGATGCCGACCAGGATCTCCTCGACCGCATTCGACGGGGCCCGATAACGATCGGCGTCCTGATAGTCGGGTGCGGGCAGCGCCTTGCGGTCGAGCTTGCCCGAGGAGGTCAGCGGGAATTCCTCGAGCGCCACGATGTGCGACGGCACCATGTAGTCGGGCAGCCACGCGCTGATCCGTTCGCGCACCGCGGCGATCTTCGTGTTGGCGTGCGGGTCGTTGGCGTAGCTGGTGCGTTGCCGGGCCCGGGCGGGCGGCAGGTAGACGTCGGTCAGCCGAACATCGGAGTCGGTGAAAACCGCACTGAGCGTGCCGGGTTGGGTGCCCCAGGTGACGGCGACGTGATATCCGGCGGACTCGCCGAGGCGATGCAATCGTTCCGCGACGGTGGCGCCGGTGATCGCGCCGGCTTGGGCCAACGCTTCGGGGATGGGCAGCCCCGCGGCGAGCGCGGATTCGATACGGACGTCGGCGATCACCCCCACGTGCGGGATGTCGGTGACGCGGACCTCGGCGGGCCGCTCCGACGTCAGCCTGTCGTGCAGCGCGTCCAGGCCCGCACATTGCGCCCACGCCCAGACGGGCGCGCCGGCCACCGAGCGAAGGGGTGCGGGAGCCTTGTGGATGGTGACGTCGTAGCGGTACCGGTTCAGTTCGTTGTCGGCCATGCCGCGCTTGACCCGGATGTCCAGCCCGCCCGCGGATTCGTGACCGCCGACCCAGCTGGTGAAAAACTCGGGCGCCAAAAGCAATTCGGTCTCGCCGAGCATCGCGTGCCGGACGCGCTGGCGGATCTCGGCGGCGTCGCCGGCGCCGGCATCCGTACGGGCCAGCGCGATGCCGGTCTGGAATGCGCTCTGCAGGGCGTGGTTGCGGACGTCACCGATGAACACCGCCCCGCCCGGCGCTAGCAGTTCCATCGCGGCGTCCATGACGCCGGCCAAATATCCCGCGTTGGGGAAGTACTGGACGACGGAGTTGAGGATGACGGTGTCGAAAGAGCCCCGCGGCAGCCCGTCCGTGACGTCGGCCGGCTGGGTCAGCAGCTGAACCCGGTCGCGCCACGGGAGCTGCAATTGCTCCAACGAGCGGGCCAGGTTTTCGATCGCCGCGGCCGAAAAGTCCGTGGCGACATACTGATCGCACTGCGGGGCGATCTGCGACAGCAGCAATCCCGAGCCCGCGCCGATCTCGAGCACTCGCCGCGGTCGCAGCGCCATGATCCGTTCCACCGTGGCGGCACGCCACTCGACCATCTCCTCGAGCGGGATCGGGTCGCCGGTGTAGCTGCTGTTCCAGCCGCGGAAATCCATGCCGAAGCCGGACTCGCCGTCGGCGCCGTACAGGTCGTCGTAAAGGTGCTGCCACTCTTGGACGTTCTCGGCGTCGTCGTCGGCCGTGGTGTTGTGGTCGAGGGTGACGTAGGCGACCAGCTGCGTGCCGGTGGCGCTGTCCTGCACGGTGACGGCGGCCTGGGTTACCTGTGGGCAGGCCAGCAGGGTGTTCTCGATTTCGCCCAGTTCGATGCGCTGCCCGCGCAGCTTGATCTGGGTGTCGGCGCGCCCCAGGTAGTCCAGGGTTCCCTCGGGCGTCCAGCGGGCCAGGTCGCCGGTGCGGTACATCCGTGACCCGGGCGCGCCAAAGGGATTGGCCACGAACCGTTCCGCGGTCAGCTCCACCCGACCCACGTAGCCGTGCGCCAGCGCGGGCCCGATCAGGTACAGCTCCCCCATCACCCCGACCGGCGCCGGGTTAAGCCAGGCGTCGAGCACCAGAGCGGACACGCCCGGAATCGGAGCGCCGATCCGGATCGGTCCGCCCGCCGACAGCGGCGCGCTGGAGGTCACCCAGATCGTGCACTCGGTGGGGCCGTAGACGTTGAACATGCGCCGGCCGGGCGCCCACGCGGCCACCAGCTCCGGCGAAAAGGCCTCTCCACCGACCATCAGCGTGTCGAACCCGTCCAGCCGGGCCGGGTCCAGGGATGCCAGCACCGTAGGGGTCAGGAACGCCGCGCTGACCCGCTGGCTTTCCAGTAGGGCGGTGAGCGGCTCCCCGGCGTAGACCCCCGGCGGCGCCACCACCAGCGCCGCGCCCGACCCGGCGGCCATCACCATTTCGCCGACGGACGCGTCGAACGTCGGCGAGGCCACCATGAGCAGTCGCGTGTCCGGTTGCAGCCCATGCACATCGCGTTCCGCCGCAGCCCAACCCAACAGACCGGCGTGGCTGACCGCCACCCCCTTGGGCGTGCCGGTGGAACCCGACGTGAAGATCACGTACGCGGTGTTGGCCGCCGTCAGCGGCGCGAGCCGCTCGGTGTCGGCGATCGCTTCCGCGGAGTACCCCGACAACTCGTCGATCCGGACCACCGGGCGCGCGCCGGCACCGGCCACGTCGTCGGCGCCGCAGGCCAACACGCACACCGCCCCCGCGGCGTCCAGCACCGTGGCGACGCGCTCGACGGGATGGTCCAGATCCACCGGCGCATGCACGCCGCCGGCCTTGACCACGGCCCACCACGCGACCACCAACTCCAGACCGCGATCCATCGCCACGCCCACGGCGCGTTCCGGACCAACGCTAGTCTCAATCAGCTTGCGGGCCAACCGGTTTGACCACTCGTCGAGCTCGCGATAGGACAGCGTCCCGGCACCGTCGACCACCGCGGGCGCGTCCGGGTTGCCGGCCACCGCCCCCGCGAGCAGCTGTGGCGCCACACCGACCGGCGCGGCCACACCCGCGCCGGAGAACCGCGACAGCACCAGATCGCGCTCTGCGCGATCCAGCAGGTCGATAGACGACAGGCGCCGGGTCGGATCGGAGGTGATCGCTGCCAGCACCCGCCGGAACCGCTCGACGAGCGCCTCGATGCCCGCGGTGTCGAACACGTCCGCGTCGAACTCGACGTGCAGGCCGAGCTGGCGGCCCGGGAGGGCCTCCACCGTCAGCGGGTAGTGGTTGTACTCGCGGTTGGTGAACTCGGCGATGGCCAACCCGTCGGGGCCCAACTGCATGCCGTCGCCGATCGGGTAATTCTCGTAGACGAAGAGGGTGTCGAACAGTTGCTCGTGGCCGGTGGCGCGGTGAATGTCGCTGAGCGCCAGGTGTTGATGCTCGAGCGTGTCGTTGTGGTCGTCCTGCAGCTGGCGCAGCAGGTCCGCGGTGGTGGTGGTCGCGGTGATGTTCGCCCGCACCGGCACCGTGTTGATCAGCAAGCCGACCATCGATTCCGCGCCGGCCACCTCGAGCTGGCCCACCCGGGATCGCGGGGTGCCGAAGACGACGTCGTGCCGACCCGTCAGCGAGGTCAGCAGCAGCGCATAGGCGCCCTGGAGCACGGTGCTGACCGTGGTGTGGCAGGCGCGGGCCAGTTCGGTGAGGGCGCGGGTGGTTTCCTCGGGCACGCGGAAGGATTGGGTGCCGCGCCGCCCTTGCCCCAACCGGTCCTTGGGGCCGACGAGCGTCGGCGTCTCGAAGTCGGCGAGCGTCTGAGCCCAGGCGTCGCGGGCGGCATCGAGGTTCCGATCGGCCAGCCAGGTGACGAAGCTGCGATAAGGCGCGGCCGCGGGCAGCCGCTCCCCGTAGTAGCTGGTGAAGATCTCGCGCAGCAGGATCGGCAGCGACCACCCGTCGAGCACGATGTGGTGGTTGGTCAGCACCAGCCGGTGCCGGTCTTCCCGGGTGCGGATCAACGCCACCCGGAACGGCGGCTGGTCGGCCAGGTCCCCGACGGCGGCGCGTTCGGCCGCGCATAGGCGCTCGATCTGCTCGTCGGTGTCGAGCTCGACAAATCGCCACGCCACAACGGGATTGACCGGGATGATCTGCACCGGCTCGTCGAACCGTTCGTAAAACCAGGCGGCCAGATGCGGATGACGGTGGATCACGGTGCGCACCGCGTCGTGCAGGCGGTCGGGGTCGAGGGGGCCGGTGAGCGTGAAATCCAGCTGCACGGCGTACATGTCGTCATCGCCGTGGGCGGTGCTGGAGTGGAAGAGCAGGCCCTGCTGCAGTGGGGTCAGCGGCAAGACGTCGGCGAGGTCGTATCGCCGGCCGAGTTCGTCGATCTGCGATTGGCTCAGCCGGGTGGGCGCGATGTCCGATGGCGTCAGACCGCCGCCCCCGGCCCGCACGTTCGCGCAGATGCCGGACAAGGCTTCGAACCACAGCTGACTCAGCCGGCCGATCTGTCCTTCGGTGAGGGCCGACGTCGCCCACGTCCAATCGGCGTGCAATTGCGGGCCGCTGTCGGTGTCGATGGTGCCGGCGTTGAGTTCGACGGTGTGCGCCAACGGCATTGGGATCGCCGCGGCGACCGCCGTCAGGGACAGGCTCTCGGGGTGCAGCCGCCACAAGCCATCGGAGAGCTCGGTTCCGGCGACGAGGCGCCCGAGGTAGTTGAACCCGATCGTCGGGTCGGCGCCGCCCAGCTCGACGTCATCGTTGAGGTAGCGCAGCACGCCATACGTCAGCGGGTGCGGCACCGCGCGGAGTTGTTCCTTGGCGTCTTTGATCACGCTTCCCAGCGCCGGGTCGCCGGCCCGCACCTGGGCCCAGGCCGGCCCGCCGACCGTCAGCGACACCGGGTATTTGGTGGTGAACCAGCCGATCGTGCGCGAGAGGTCCACGTGGGGCGCGACTTCCTCGTGGCGGCCGTGGCCCTCGACGTCGATGCCGACCGGCCCGCGGGCAGAAAGGTTGGGGCCCAGGAACTCCGCGCACGCCAACCCGAACGCGATCAACAGAATGTCTTGCACGCCGGTGTGGAATGCCGCCGGCGCCTCCCCGAGCAGCGTCCGGGTGTCCTCTACGTCCAGCGACGCCGACAGATGCCCGGCTGTGGCGTAGGTGTCCCCGGGCCGCACCGCCGGCAAGGCGGACGGTGTGGCCGCGATCCGCTTCCAGGCGCCCGCCTGGTCGACGACCTCCGGACGGCGGGCGTGTTCGCGGAGCAGCGTTGCCCACCGCGCGTATGACGTCCCGCCCACCGGCAACGCGGCCGGCTGGCCGCCCCGCCCCTGGGCGAAGGCGATGTTCAAGTCCTCCAACAGGATTCGCCACGACACCCCGTCGATGGCCAGGTGGTGAACGACCAACGCCAGCTGGCTCGTGGGGGCGGCCCACACCGCGCTGAGCATCGCCCCGGTGGCGGGGTTCAGCCTCGACCGCGCCTCCACCAACGCCTCATCGGACAGCACGTCCACCGACCGCAGGCACGCGGTCGCGTCGACGGCGCCCGCGTCGGGCACCCATAGGGACCACCCGTTGTCGCCGTCGCCCTCGACGCGTAGCCGCAGCATGGCGTGCCGGTCGAGGACGGCCTGCAGCCCTCCCGCGACGTCGGCCTCGGTCGCGCCGACGGGCGCCTGGAGCACCATCGTCTGGTTGAACTCGGCGATCGGACCACCAATCTCGCGCAGCCACCGCATGATCGGGGTGGCCAGCACCGGTCCGAGGCCCTCGTCGGCCGCGGCGGTGTCGCCGTCGACGACCCCGGCCACGGTCGCCAGGCGGGCGACGGTCTGCTCGACGAAGACGTCCCGCGGGCGGCACGTCAGGCCCGCGGCCCGCGCTCGCGAGACCACTTGCAGCGCCAGGATGCTGTCGCCGCCGAGTTCGAAGAAGGAGTCGTCGATGCCGACGCGATCGAGGCCCAGGACGTCGGCGAAGACGGTGGCCAGGATCTCTTCGGTCGGGTTCTGCGGGGCGCGGTAGCGGTCGGCGCCGTATTCGGGGGCCGGCAGCGCGCGGATGTCCAGTTTGCCGTTGGCGGTCAGCGGCAGGGCTTGCAGGCCCACGATCGCGGCGGGCACCATGAACGCCGGCAACCGCTCGGAAAGCTCTGCCCGCAGCCGCGCCGGGTCGGCCGCGCCCGTGATGTAACCGACCAGACGCTTGTCACCGGGGCGATCCTCACGCGCGATCACCACCGCCTGCCCCACCCCGTCCAACGCGCTCAACGCGGCCTGGATCTCACCCAACTCGATGCGATACCCGCGGACCTTGACCTGCTCATCGCCGCGACCCAGGTAGCGCAACTGCCCATCGCCACCCCAACACGCCAGATCCCCGGTCCGGTACATCCGCAGCCCCGGCGCCCCGAACGGACACGCCACAAACCGCGCACCGGTCAGCCCGGCCCGGCCGAGATATCCAGTGGCCAAACCGGATCCGGCCACATACAGCTCCCCGACCACGCCCTCGGGCACCGGGCGCAACCAGGCATCGAGCACGAACAGCGCCGCACCGGGCACCGGCGAGCCGATCGGCGCCACCCCAGACCCGGCCTGCAGGGGCGCGCTGATCGCCACACACATCGTGGTCTCGGTCGGCCCATAGGCGTTGACCAGCACCCGTCCCGACGCCCACCGATCGACCACCTCGGGCGGGCAGGCCTCCCCGGCCAACACCACCGCCACCCCGTCCAGGCCCGTGGGGTCGAGCATCGCCACCGCCGACGGTGTCTGGGTCAACACGCTCACGCCCTCGGCCACAAGGAGGGCGTGCAAGTCTTCCGGCGCGCGCGCGGTGTCGTCGTCGACCACCACCACCCGGCCCCCGCGCAACAGCGGGGCGAAGATCTCCCACACCGACACGTCGAAGGCCAGCGAATGCGCATGCGACCACACCCC
>NZ_LZIX01000065.1:0-4635 GCF_001666955.1 Mycobacterium sp. E735
GCTGGTGGCCACGCAGCTGGCCAAGGCGCTGACCGACCCGGCGGCCGCCGCCGCGCTCGCCGAACTGGACGCCGTCCTGCTCGGCGGCGGCCCGGCCCCGCAGGGGGTGCTCGACGCCGCCGCGGCGGCCGGCGTCGCCGTGGTGCGCACCTACGGGATGAGCGAAACCGCGGGCGGTTGCGTGTACGACGGCGTGCCGCTGGACGGCGTCCTGGTCCAGGTCGCCGCCGGCGGCCGCGTCCTCCTCGGCGGCGCGACCCTGGCGCAGGGTTACCGCAACCCGGTGCAGCCCGACCCGTTCGCCGAGCCCGGCTGGTTCCGCACCGACGACCTCGGCGCCGTCGACGAGGCGGGTGTGCTGACCGTGCTGGGCCGCGCGGACGACGCGATCAGCACGGGCGGGCTCACCGTGCTGCCGCAACTGGTCGAGGCGGCGCTGGGCACCCACCCCGCCGTCGCCGACTGCGCGGTGTTCGGCCTGCCCGACGACCGGCTGGGCCAGCGGGTGGTCGCCGCGATCGTGCTGGCCGAGGGCCACGCGGCTCCGACGCCGGACGAGCTGCGCGCCCACGTGGCAGGCACCCTGGACACCACCGCCGCCCCGCGCGAACTGCACGTCGTCGAGGCGTTGCCGCGGCGCGGCATCGGCAAGGTCGACCGGTCGGGGTTGGTGCGCCGGTTCGCCGGGCCGGCCGATCAATAGGCTGGTCGACCGTGAGGCTGGCACGTCGGGAGTTTGTGGCCGCCGCGGTCGGGGCGGTGCTGGTGGGCGCGGCGTTCGTGCTGCCGCGGCTGCACTGGGGTGTGCGGCCGAGGACCGACGTCGGCCAGGAGCGGTTCGGCACACACACCGGGGCCGCCCCGATCTTCGGCGCCTGGGAGATTCACGCCAGCTGGGGCACCGGGCCTGCCATCGCCATCGCGATCGCCGCGGTGGTGTGGGGACCACTTCTGGCGCAACGCCTTTCGTGGCGGCTCCTGACGCTGAGCACGTGGGCCACCGCCTGCGGGTGGGCCTTCGCGCTGGCGATGATCGACGGCTGGCAGCGCGGCTTCGCCGGCCGGCTGACCACCCGCGACGAGTACCTGTCGCAGGTGCCGGGCATCACCGACATCCCCGCCACGCTGCGCACCTTCGCGAGCCGGATCGTCGACTACCAACCGAACTCCTGGACCACCCACGTCTCCGGGCACCCGCCCGGGGCGCTGCTGACGTTCGTCTGGCTGGACCGGATCGGCCTGCACGGGGGCGCCTGGGCGGGGTTGCTGTGCCTGCTGGCCGGGTCCAGCGCGGCGGCCGCGGTGCTGATCGCCGTCCGCGCACTGGCCGACGACCGGACCGCGCGGCGCGCCGCGCCGTTCGTGGCGGTGGCGCCGACGGCGATCTGGATCGCGGTCTCCGCCGACGGCTACTTCGCCGGGGTGGCGGCATGGGGCATCGCGCTGCTGGCCGTGGCGGTGCACCGCGGAACCCGCTTCCCCGCGCTGGTGGCCGCCGCCGCGGGGCTGCTGCTGGGCTGGGGCGTGTTCTGCAACTACGGCCTGATGTTGATGGGCCTGCCGGCGCTGGCGGTGCTGGCCTCGGCCGCCGACTGGCGCGCGGCGCTGCGGGCGCTCGGCCCGGCCACGCTGGCAGCCGTGGCCGTGGCGTCAACCTTCGCGGTGGCGGGGTTCTACTGGTTCGACGGCTATAACCTTGTGCAGCAACGGTATTGGCAGGGCATCGCCAAGGACCGCCCGTTTCAGTATTGGAGCTGGGCCAACCTGGCGTCCGTCGTGTGTGCGATCGGCCTGGGCAGCGTCGCCGGCGTCAGCCGGGTGTTCGACGCGGCGGCCATCCGCCGCCGCTCCGGGTTTCACCTGCTGCTGCTGGGCGTGCTGGCCGCCATCGCGTGCGCCGACCTGAGCATGCTCAGCAAGGCCGAGGTGGAGCGCATCTGGCTGCCATTCACGATCTGGCTCACGGCTTCGCCCGCGCTGCTGCCCGTCCGGTCGCACCGGGTGTGGCTGGCGCTCAACGCCGCCGGCGCCGTGCTGCTGAACACCGTCATCGTGACGAACTGGTAGGCGGCCCCGGCGGTTCGCGGGCTACAGCCCGGCCGCGCGGGTGACCTCCGCGAAGCGGCTGGACGGGCCGCAGGCCGCGCGCACCACGGCCACGTCGTCGGCGACGTCGAAGTCGGCGAGCACCGGCGCCGCGTAGGGCTCGATTCCCATGTCGTGCAACGCTCGATACGTCAGCAATCCGGTATCCGGCTGGGACATCGGGACGGCGCGCAGGCATTCGGCCGCCGCCGGGCTGCGCAGACCAAGCACCCACCAGCCGCCGTCGACGGCCGGCCCGAGCACGGCCGGCACCTCCCGCAGCCGGTGGGCACAGTCGGTCAGCAGGTCGGCGGTCACCTGCGGGGTGTCCATCCCGATCTGCACCACCGGATAGCCGTCGGCGGCGTCGGCGTGGGCGTTGGCCAGCCGGTCGGCGAAGTCGGCACCGCGCTGCGGAATCACCGTAAAAGCCTGCAGCCGTTGCCGAATCTCGGCGGCCCCGGCCGCCGCATCCAGATCGCCGGTCATGGCCACCACGCGGTTCGCCGCCGGCGCGGCGGCGACCGCGTCCAGCGTGTCCAACAGCGCGGCCGCGGCGATCTCGGCGGCCACCAAGTCCCCCACGGTGGCCGCGAGCCGGGTCTTGGCCAGGCCCGGCTCCGGCGCCTTGGCCACCACCAGCAGCGTCACCGGCAAGGTCACGAGATCACCTTCCAGAAGTCCAGGATCGCCGTGACGCTCCCCCGCAGGGACCCGCTGACCTTCGACGTCCCGCCGGTGCGGGGACCGTAGCTGACGTCGAGCTCGACCACGCGCCAACCGGCTGCCGCCGCGCGCACCAGCAGCTCCAGCGGATAGCCCGAGCGCCGGTCGGCGACGCCGAGGTTCAGCAGCGCCTCGCGCCGCGCCACCCGCATCGGCGCGATGTCGTGCACCGGCAATCCGTGGCGGGTGCGCAGCCGCCAGCTCATTACCACGGTGCCGACCCGGGCCACCCACGGCCAATGCAGCCCGGGCACCGGCCGGCGCCGGCCGATCACCAGGTCGGCGCCCTGCTCGAGCGCGGCGACCAGGCGCGGCAGGTCACCGGCGTCCATCGAGCCGTCGGCGTCGATGACCGCGACGATCGGGGTGGTCGCGGCGAGCACGCCCGCGTGCACCGCCGAGCCGTACCCGGCCCGCGGCTCGGCGACCACCTCGGCGCCGTGCCGCCGCGCCACCGCGGCGGTGTCGTCGGTGCTGTTGTTGTCGACCACCAACGCCCGGTATTCGGCGGGGATGGCCGCCAGCACGGCCGGCAGTGACTCCTCCTCGTTCAGGCAGGGCAGCACCACCGTGACCGCGTCGGGCATCACCGGCTCAGAACCCGCGATGGGGGTGAGGCTGCTGCGGGGCGAGCGTCTGCGGTTGCTGGGTCTGCGGTTGCTGGGTCTGCGTGTGCGGCGGCGCCACCGTCGTTTCGTGGGTGCTGGGCGGGGGCGCCGCGGTGGTCGGCGTTTGCGTCGAGGTGAGCGGGGTCTTGGTGTTCGTCGGCGGCGTCGTGGTCGTCACCGTAGGCGGGGTGGTCGTCGTCGGCACCGTCGTGGTGGGCGTGGTGGTGGACGGCTCCGTGGTCGTGGGCGTCGTTGTGGTGGTGGTGATCGTCGGCGTCGTGGTGGTGGTGGTGGTGGTTGTGATCGTCGGCGGCGTGGTCGTCGGCGGGTTGAAGGGCGGCGGATATATCGGGACGGGAACGATGACCGGGATCGGAACGGGCACAGCGGGATTGGGGTTGGGGACGACGCCGGGCACGTCGGGCGCCACCGGGGCGGGCGCGGCCGGGACACCCGCGCCGGGCGAGGTGCCCTGCGCCGGAAGAAGGCCATTGGCGTCCGGGATCACGCCACCCTGGAAACCGGCGTTGGGCTGGTCGGCCGGAGGCGGGGGCACCGGCGCCTGCTGCTGCGTCGGCAACAACGGCATGAACTTGCCCGGGGCGGCGTTCTGGTGGCCCACCACCGGCTGCTGGCTCGCGGTGGGACGCACCGCGATGGCCACCGCGGCGGCCAGCGACGCGAAACCGATGACGGCGAAGGCGATCACGGCGTTGCCGACCACCAGGGACCGGCGGCTGAGCCGCGAGGGGATGGCCTCGGTCTGATCGAAGTCGTCGTATCCGTCGTATTCGTCGTATTCGGGGTCGTAATCGTCGCCGGCGAACGGCTCGGCGTCCTCGGTCATCGAGTACGCCAGCTGCGGTTCCTCGGCGGCCGGCGGGGGCACCACCGTCGTCTCGTCCCCGGTGGGCCCCGTGGCCGGCGCCATCGCGGTCTCGTCGCCCGTGAGCCCCACCGCCGGAGCCATCGCCGTCGCATCCCCGGCCGACAACGCCGTCTGCGCCGCGGCCGCCATGGCGGCGCCCCGGGCGACCGCGAAAGACGGGTCCTCGGCGACCTGCACCCGCATGGTCGACGCATCGCGGAACTGGTCGGCGACCCGGGTCAGCTCGGCGGAATCGCCCACCAGGTACACCTCGCCCGGGGCGTCCGGCCGGTTCCCGAGTTGGGCCATCATCGTGTCGAAGGTGGCGGTGGCGTCGCCGCCGGCCAG
>NZ_LZIX01000066.1:0-2271 GCF_001666955.1 Mycobacterium sp. E735
GCCGCGCAAGCGTTTCGGCGCCGCGGCCTCCAGATCGATCAACCCCTCACGCAAGCACAGGCCGGAGGCGCATCCCAGCACCAGGAAGAGGGGAAGGCCCAAGGCCAACGACATGGTATGCGGGGCCAGCGCGGTGGTCGCGTAGCCGAGTGCGGCCAGCAGTGCGCCGGCGGTGCCGGCCTGGGGCCCCCAGCTCCGCGCGCGGGCCAGCACCTGGATCAGCCCGCTGACCCCGTTGACGAGCAGCGTGGCGGTGCCGACGGCCATCGGGGCGGCGAGCCCGGTGTGGACACGGCCGGGGATCGCGACGAACCCCAGTGTCGCCGATGCGAACACCCACGGCGCCAGCGGCATCGCCCAACTCAACGCCCGCCCGGTGCCCTGCCCCGCGGTGGTCGGCGGTTCCCAAACCCGCGCGGTTGGCCGCGCGGTGGTCTCCGCCCCGCGCGCCGCAAGCACCGCGAAGGCCATCGCCGCGATGCCGATCGCGACGGCGACCCCGAACGACAACTGGATGCCGCCCGGACCGGCCTTGACGATCAGGCCCCCCGCGAACGGTCCGATCGCGAAACCGCCCATCAACACCGCACCCGCGGCGGCCGCCCCGGCCGGACCTTTCAGATCGGAGGCCCAGGCGGTGCAGGAACTCATGGCCAGGCCGACACCGAACCCGACGATCAGGCGGCCGAGGAGCAAGATCTCGTACTGCTGCGAGCACAGCATGGCCACCGTGCCGGCCACGGCGGTCGCCGCGCCCGCCAGCGCCACCGGCCGGCGCCCGAACGCATCCGAGGTGCGCCCGCCGACGAGCAGGCCGGGCACCAAGCCCACCGCATAGACCCCGAAGATCGCATCGAGGGTGGCTGGGCTGAGGTGTTGCCGCGCGCTGAGCGCGGGCATCAGCGCGACGAAGTGGTTGGCGACCCAGCCGACGGACAGCAAGAGCACCAGCACGCGGCCGAAGACGGCCCGGTCCGCATCCGGGCGGCCCGCCTTGTCCAGAGCCGCCGCAGGTCGCGACGTTGACCCGTTGGCTACAGACACTGGACGTTTCCCCCTGGCATTCGGCGCGACGAACGCAAACGACGATGCAAACGAGGCAGTTATTCCCGATCGCCGCGGAAATGCACGCCGAGCAACCGGCCCGATCGGCGGGCAAATCTCGTGCGGGGTTTCAAATCGGCCGATTTGGTGTACTGATACCACTACTCGACTCCCAGGGAGGCAAACGATGAAGCAAATCGCGGCCGCGACGCTCGCACTAGCCGTGCTGCTGTCCAGCGCGTGTTCGGCCTCACAGGTGATCAACACCGGCGGCGACACCAAGTGCAAGGACTTCACCTCGCAGGACGAGAAGAAGCAGAACGACGAAGTCAGCAAGATGTTGAAGGACAAGAACGGCACCGACCCGTCCAACGCCGAGATCACCGCCACTCGGCTGTCGGCGGCGACGTACTGCCAGACGCTTGGCAAGCCGGACACCAAGATCTCCGAAGCGCCGCACGGCTGACCTTGATCGCCGTCTAGTGATGGCGCACAGCGGGTTTTAATCATCGGCAACGCAAACCTGGTGGGCGCCGCGCGCGATTCCTAGGCTGCGCGGGTGATGTCGACCAGTCTCGCGCCGGCACGCGTGTCATTGCTTCGCGTCAACCGCACCTTCGGAACGCGCGCCGTGCTGCGCGACGTCGACATCGAGATCGAACCGGGCCAGGTCGTCGCGTTGCTCGGGCCCTCGGGCAGCGGCAAGTCGACGCTGTTGCGACTCGTGGCCGGTCTCGACAAGCCCAGCGCCGGGCGGATCGAGATAGCGGGGAAGGCCGTCCGGGGGGTCGACCCGCGTTGCGCGATGGTTTTCCAGGAGCCGCGCCTGCTGCCGTGGCGATCGCTGGCGGCCAACGTCGCCTTCGGTTTACCGCCTGGCACGGCGCGCGCGAAGGGCACCGGGGAGGTTCAACATTGGCTGAACGTCGTCGGGCTGACCGAGTTCGGTGATCATCGCCCGCGGCAGGTTTCCGGCGGTATGGCACAACGTGCCGGCCTCGCGCGGGCTCTAGCGCGCCGGCCCAGTGTCCTGCTCCTCGACGAGCCGCTCGCGGCCCTGGACGCGTTGACCCGGTTGCGGATGCAGGACCTGCTCGACAGGGTGCAGCACGAGGCGGGCACCACGACGTTGCTGGTGACTCACGACGTCGATGAGGCGGCGATCCTCGCCGACCGCGTGCTCGTGTTGCGCGCCGACCCCACGGGCGCGGCCGGCATCGGCGCGGC
>NZ_LZIX01000067.1:0-32776 GCF_001666955.1 Mycobacterium sp. E735
GGGCCCCTAGTGTGCTGACATGCAGACGGTGCTGTTCACGCTCGGGCTGGTCCTGTTCTTGATCGGCCTGCTGACCGGGTTCGCGGTCGCGGCGCTGAAGAATCCACGCATGGCGCTGTCGAGCCACCTCGAGGCCGTCCTCAACGGCATGTTCCTCGTGCTGATCGGTCAGCAGGCCGATCAAGAACAGGACCAGCCCGAGCGTGAACAGCACCGTCTGCATGTCAGCACACTAGGGGCCCGGGCGCTGCGCGTGTGCCGTTATCGCGATCTGCTTGCCTCGCGAGACATAAACGGCTGCGGGCGTTCTCGGCGTGTCGTCGCAGAGATTTATGTGTCGTGGCGGCTCGTGGCCGCGCCGGTGCCGGGTCAGCGGGTTCCGGGCGGAAGGCTGGGCGGCGTCGTCACGGTCGTGGTCGGCAGTGTCGACGTGTAGCTCGGGCTGCTGGTGACGGTGACGGTGCTGGTGCTGGTGCTGGTCGACGGCGGCGGCACTTCGGTAGTCGTCGTGATCGTCGTGACGGAGGTCGTCGTCGAGGTGGACGACGTCGTCGTCGCGGACGCCGCGGCGAGCACCCCGCAGGCCACCCGCTTGCCCGACTCACCGGTCGAAGCCCCGCTCAGGTTGTCGGCGTTCTGGTGCACGATCAGCGCGGTGCCCGAGCTGTTTCTCAGGTCCGAGGCCGTGAGCAAGCTGGTGGTGGTGACGAGTTTCGCCGAGCCGTCGTTGCGCACCTGCAAGGCGGTCAGGTCACCGCTGGCGGGGAAACCCGTGTGACCCTGCGCCTGGTAGACCGATCCCGCGGACTCGAAGTCCCCCTCGCATTTGCCGACCGCGTGGATCATCAGCGCGTGGAAACCCGGGCTCAGCACCTGGTTGGGTCCGGCCTCCACGGTCACGGTCGCGTACCCGTTCGCGAAATCGATGGTGGCGGTGCCGACCTGGTTTCCGTCGGTGCTCTTGAGCTGCGTGGTCATCCGCTCCGTGCCCGGAGGCGCGCTGGAGGACGTCGACGCGCCGGATTGGCCACCCTGCTGGTTTGCGCATGCTGCCAATGGTGCGATGGTCGCGGCGAGCGCCACGGCCGCGAGGGATACGCCCTTGTTCATGGGCCGGGCCTACCCCAATTGGTCGCGGTTGAAACGGCTACAGCGAACCCAGCAAGGCGGCCGGGCCGCGGACGCGAAGCTTGTTGATGGTGGACTGCCGCAATCGGCCGATGCGCTCGACCATTCGGTCGCCCAGCGCGTCGAGCAGCCGCGACGGCGATTCGTTCAACCGAGGTGTGCGCGCCTAGGCCGAGCGGCGAATGCCGCGCGTGCGGCCGATGTCGCCCTTCAGCAGCAGGTCGCGCTCGGATTCCGAGAGGCCACCCCAAACCCCGTACGGCTCACCAACTTCCAGGGCGTGCGAACGGCACTCCTGGATGACCGGGCACTGGCGGCACATCTCTTTCGCGCGCTGCTCGCGCTGCATGCGGGCGCGGCCGCGCTCACCGTCGGGATGGAAGAACATCGACGAGTCAACGCCGCGGCACAAGCCCTGCAGTTGCCAGTTCCAGATGTCGGCGTTGGGTCCAGGTAGCTGCTCCGGCTGTGGCATTGGTGTCTCCCTCTCTGCACGGCACGCCCAGTAAGGTCAGGTTCGCGAAGCGATTGTGCAACTGAAATGAAGCGGCGTCACCGATGACTACCCGTCATGCGTAGACGTTAGGGGTGACGGCGAATTTGCGTCAATAGCCACTTAGCCCGGCAAAGTATGTAATGGTTATAAAAGAATTAACGTCGCGTTCATACGTCAACCATTGGCGAAACACGCTCCGTGCTACCAGGCACTTGACCGAAACGAGATTTCCCAGTTCACGGGGCAGGGGAGGGTCGGCCGCGATTAGTACAGGGCCCGTTGTGATTAACAGTTCGGTAACGCGAACAGCACAAACTGTTTACTACCATCGCCGTGATTGAAACTCGTCACACTTTCGTGATTGGCCGGGCGTTGGCGGCCGCCGCCTTCGGCGACCGGCCCGGCACGTGGCCGCTGCCGACGGCGGTCACCCCCGACGACCTGTGGCTGCGCGCCGTCGCCGCCGGCGGACAGGGCCGCTACGGCAGCGCCTACCGCGATCTGGCGGCGCTGCGGCGCAGCGCCCCCGCCGGGCGGCTGGTCTCGCTGGCCCACAGCACGCAGGGATCCTTTCTGCGCCAACTCGGTTGGCACGATCTGGCGCGGGGCTGGGACGGTCGCGCCCTGGCGCTGGCGGGTGGGGACCCCGAGGCGTGCGGCGACGCCCTCATCGGATTGGCGGCCGACGCGCTGGGCGTCGGCCGCTTCCCGGCCGCGGCGACGTTGTTGCGGCGCGCGGATTCCGTGCTGGGCGGCGCCGGACCGATACCCGACCGGCTGCCGATACGGCGACGGTGGGTGGGCGCCGAGCTGGCGATGGCTCAGGGCGACGGCGAAACGGCCGTCCGCCATGCGAACGAAGCGGTGGACCTGGCCGGCGCCATGGCCGTGGCGTCCGCGCGGCACGCGGTGAAGAGCCAAGTCGTGCTGGCGGCCGCCCTCTGCAGCGCCGGGGCCGTCGACCGGGCCCGAGCGGTGGCCGACGGCGCGCTCGACGCGACCGGGGCGCTCGGGCTGGTCCCGCTGCGGTGGGCGTTGGCGTGCTTGCTGATTGATCTCGGAAGCGTCACCTTCTCGACACAACAGCTGCGGGAAATTCGCGATGTCTCCGCAGGCCACGTGCGGCGCGCCGGTGCGACGTGGCGTTCCGCTTGAAATGGCCTTGCGCCCGTTATTGTCAGTTCGTTAGTTAGCCCGGTTAGCCCGCGATGTGTCCGGTTCGTAACGTTGGAGATACCGCCGTCGATGACAATTCAAGGGGATCGTCTCGACGCTGTGGTTGCCAAGGCCGTGGCGGGGGACAGTAACGCACTACGGGAGGTGCTGGAGACCATCCGTCCGATTGTCGTGCGCTATTGCCGCGCGCGGGTCGGGACAGTCGAGCGGGGTGGCCTGTCAGCGGATGACGTGGCACAGGAGGTGTGCTTGGCGACTATCACGGCGCTGCCGCGTTACCGCGACCGGGGACGCCCCTTTCTCGCTTTCCTCTACGGCATCGCGGCCCACAAGGTCGCCGACGCCCATCGCGCCGCCGGCCGCGATCTGTCCTACCCCACCGAAGTGATCCCCGAGCGCTGGTCTTCGGACGCCGGCCCGGAACAGCGGGCCATCGAAGCCGATTCGGTCAGCCGGATGAGCGAACTGCTCGAGATCCTGCCCGCCAAGCAGCGCGAGATCCTGATCCTGCGCGTCGTCGTCGGCCTGTCCGCCGAGGAGACCGCGTCCGCCGTGGGCAGCACCACCGGAGCCGTCCGGGTGGCCCAGCACCGCGCGCTGTCCCGCCTCAAATCCGAGATGATCGCGGCAGGTGACTGTGCCTGAATCCCTGGACGAATTCGCCCGCACCGATCTGCTCCTCGACGCGCTCGCCGAGCGGCGGCCGGTGCACGTCGGCGATCCCGACACCGACGCGATGGCCACCCTGCTGGAGGACTGGCGCGACAACCTGCGCTGGCCACCGGCCAGCGCGCTGGTGTCGGCCGAGGAGGCCGTCGGCGCCCTGCGCGCCGGATTGGCCGAGCGCCGCCGCAGCCGTCGGGGCCTCGCGACGATCGGGTCGGTCGCCGCGGCGCTGTTGGTGATGAGCGGCTTCGGCGCCATGGTGGTCGAGGCCCGCCCCGGCACGACGCTCTACGGACTGCACGCGATGTTCTTCGACCAGCCGCGCGTCAACGAGAAGCATCAGGCCTTGCTGTCCGCCCGGGCCGATCTGGCCAAGGTGCAGGAGTCGATCGACCGGGGTGAGTGGGACCAGGCCCGCAATCAGCTGACCGAGGTGAGCAGCTTGGTCCAGTCGATCGAAGACCCGGCCAGCAAACAGGAGCTGACGAATCAGCTGAACCTGTTGAACGCCAAGGTGCAATCGCGGAACCCGAATGCGACGCTGCCGGCCAACACCCCGTCGGCGTGGTCGACCCCGACCACCCCGGTCCCGACGGCGGCGCCGGCGCCCTCGGACGCTTCCCCCGGTCCGTCGGTCACGCCGTCGCCGAGTCAGTCATGGAGCAAGCACCGGCATCACGGCCAGACGGCCGCCCCGTCGGCGGTCACGCCGGACAATCCCTAGCGGCGGTATCCGTCGGCGTCGGAAGAGGTGGCCTCGTTCAGTGACGCGTCGGCGTATCCCCGGCAGTAATCCCACGTGACGTAGGCGTCCGGTTCCGGGTCGTAGGCCGGCTCGTGCGGGCGTACGGTGCCGTCGATCAGCAGCTGCAACAGGTTCGCCCGCAGCATGTCCCAGTCGTGATAGTGATCCTGCTGGCATTCGTCGCAGCACACCACCAGCCCGCGAATGCCCTTGTGCGCCAACAGGGCCTCATAAACCGCCAGGTCGGCCAGGTCCGCCTCGACCGCCATCCGCTCTTGGGCGTCCAGGGGTTGCCCCGGCTCTACGGCTTCCAGCGCAGCCGACGGATCGCAGGGGTCGTCGGCGAAAGGATCGGGTGGCAAACCCGGTGGGAGGTGATCGCGCACGCACACTAGCCTACGCAGCCCGGCCGGGATAACGCCAGCAGGGAAGCCGCCCGTCGTTTCCGCACCGTTTGCCGCCCGCGGCGCGCCCCGGCCAGCGGCTCGAGGGGCGCGCGTGCCGATAGGATGGTGTTCTCACGCCGCATCGTATGGAGGGCCCCGCCGATGACCCGTGGCATGTCCCACCTGGAAGACAGCTCCGACCTCGTCGGCAGCCCCTACGTGCGCGTTGGCGGGCTGGTCGACGACGCGGTGCCCACCGGGGGTGACAACCCGCACAAGGTCGCGATGCTGGGGCTCACCTTCGACGACGTCTTGCTGCTGCCGGCCGCATCCGATGTGGTTCCCGCCACGGCGGACACGTCCAGCCAGCTCACCAAGAAGATCAGGCTCAAGGTTCCGCTGGTCAGCTCGGCCATGGACACGGTCACCGAGTCGCGGATGGCCATCGCGATGGCCCGGGCGGGCGGCATGGGCGTGCTGCACCGCAACCTGCCCGTCGCCGAGCAGGCCGGCCAGGTCGAGATGGTCAAACGATCGGAGGCCGGCATGGTCACCGACCCGGTCACCTGCCGCCCGGACAACACCTTGGCGCAGGTCGACGCGCTGTGCGCCCGGTTCCGGATCTCGGGTCTGCCGGTGGTCGATGACACCGGGGCGCTGGTCGGCATCATCACCAACCGCGACATGCGGTTCGAGGTCGACCAGACCCGCAAGGTCGCCGAGGTGATGACCAAGGCACCGCTGATCACCGCCCAGGAGGGGGTGAGCGCGGACGCCGCGCTGGGCCTGTTGCGCCGCAACAAGATCGAGAAGCTGCCCGTCGTCGACGGCCACGGCCGGCTCACCGGCCTGATCACCGTCAAGGACTTCGTCAAGACCGAGCAGCACCCGCTGGCCACCAAGGACAGCGACGGCCGGCTGCTGGTCGGCGCCGCCGTCGGCGTCGGCGGCGACGCCTGGGTCCGCGCGATGATGCTGGTCGACGCCGGGGCCGACGTCCTGATCGTGGACACCGCCCACGCGCACAACCGGCTGGTGCTCGACATGGTCGGCAAGCTCAAGGCGGAGGTGGGCGAGAAGGTCGAGGTGATCGGCGGGAACGTCGCCACCCGGTCCGCGGCCCTGGCGCTGGTCGACGCCGGCGCCGACGCGGTCAAGGTCGGCGTCGGGCCGGGCTCGATCTGCACCACCCGGGTGGTGGCGGGGGTCGGCGCGCCACAAATCACGGCGATCCTGGAGGCGGTCGCGGCCTGCGGGCCCGCGGGCGTGCCGGTGATCGCCGACGGCGGGCTGCAGTACTCCGGCGACATCGCCAAGGCCCTGGCGGCCGGCGCCTCGACGGCGATGCTGGGCTCGCTGCTGGCCGGCACGGCCGAAGCGCCCGGCGAGCTGATCTTCGTCAACGGCAAGCAGTTCAAGAGCTACCGCGGCATGGGGTCGCTGGGCGCCATGCAGGGCCGCGGTGGGGGGAAGTCGTACTCCAAGGACCGCTACTTCGCCGACGACGCGTTGAGCGAGGACAAGCTGGTGCCTGAGGGAATCGAGGGCCGGGTGCCGTTCCGCGGACCGCTGTCCTCGGTGATCCACCAGCTCACCGGCGGCCTGCGCGCCGCGATGGGCTACACCGGCTCGCCCACCATCGAGGCGCTGCAACAGGCGCAGTTCGTCCGGATCACCTCCGCCGGGCTGCGCGAAAGCCATCCGCACGACGTCGCCATGACCGTCGAAGCGCCCAACTACTTCGCGCGCTGAGCCCGGCATGGTCGAAATCGGGATGGGCCGCAACGCCCGTCGCACCTATGAACTGAGCGAAGTCAGCATCGTGCCCTCGCGGCGCACCCGGTCCTCCCAGGACGTGTCCACGGCCTGGCAGCTGGACGCCTACCGCTTCGAGATCCCGGTGGTGGCCCACCCGACCGACGCGCTGGTGTCGCCGGAGTTCGCCATCGAGCTCGGCCGCCTCGGCGGGCTGGGCGTGCTCAACGGTGAGGGCCTGATCGGCCGGCACGCCGACGTGCAGGGCAAGATCGCCCAGCTCGTCGAGGCCGCCACCAAGGAACCCGAACCGTCGGCGTCGATCCGGCTGCTGCAGGAACTGCACGCCGCGCCGCTGAATCCCGACCTGCTGGGAGCCGCGGTCGCGCGCATCCGGGAGGCCGGGGTGACCACGGCGGTGCGGGTCAGCCCGCAGAACGCCCAGGCGCTGACCCCGGTGCTGCTGCAGGCCGGCATCGACCTGCTGGTCATCCAGGGCACGATCGTCTCCGCGGAAAGAGTGGCCAGCGACGGCGAGCCGCTGAACCTCAAGACCTTCATCTCCGAGCTCGACATCCCGGTGGTGGCCGGCGGGGTGCTCGACCACCGCACCGCGCTGCACCTGATGCGCACCGGGGCCGCCGGGGTGATCGTCGGCTACGGCTCCACCCGCGGCGTCACCACCAGCGACGAGGTGTTGGGCATCAGCGTGCCGATGGCCACCGCGATCGCCGACGCCGCCGCGGCGCGGCGCGAATACCTCGACGAGACCGGCGGCCGCTACGTGCACGTGCTGGCCGACGGCGATATCCACACCTCCGGCGAGCTGGCCAAGGCGATCGCCTGCGGGGCGGACGCGGTGGTGCTCGGCACGCCGCTCGCCGAGGCCGCCGAGGCGCTGGGCGAGGGCTGGTTCTGGCCAGCCGCGGCGGCGCACCCGTCGTTGCCGCGCGGGGCGTTGCTGCAGATCGCCCTGGGCGAGCGGCCGCCGCTGGAACGGGTGCTCAACGGGCCGTCCGACGACCCGTTCGGTTCGCTGAACCTGGTCGGTGGTCTGCGCCGATCGATGGCCAAGGCCGGCTACTGCGACCTCAAGGAGTTCCAGAAGGTCGGGCTGACCACCGGAAGCTGATCGCCGCGGCGTCGCCGCGAGTGTGAAGCTAGCCGCACACTGGCGCGACGGGGTTCGGGGCAGCTGGTTTATTACCGGCCGGTAAGGCCATACTGGTGCGATGAGGCCGGATTACGACGTTCTGATCATCGGTTCGGGGTTCGGGGGTAGCGTCAGCGCGCTGCGGCTGACCGAAAAGGGCTACCGGGTAGGCGTATTGGAGGCCGGGCGCCGCTTCGCCGACGAGGATTTCGCCGAGACGTCGTGGGACCTGCGCAAGTTCCTCTGGGCCCCCAGGCTGGGTTGCTACGGCATTCAGCGGATCCATCCCCTGAAGAACGTGCTGATCCTGGCCGGCGCCGGGGTGGGCGGCGGCTCCCTGAACTATGCCAACACGCTGTACGTGCCGCCGGAGCCGTTCTTCGCCGACCGGCAGTGGTCGCACATCACGGACTGGCGCGACGAGCTGATGCCGCACTACGAGCAGGCCAAACGGATGCTCGGGGTGGTGACGAACCCGACCTTCACCGACGCCGACCGCGTCCTGAAGGAGGTCGCCGACGAGATGGGCTGCGGTGACACCTTCGTGCCCACCCCGGTGGGGGTGTTCTTCGGGCCCGAGGGCACCAAGACGCCCGGCAAGACCGTGCCGGACCCGTATTTCGGTGGTGCGGGACCGGAGCGCACCGGTTGTCTGGAGTGCGGGTGCTGCATGACGGGCTGTCGTTACGGCGCGAAGAACACTCTGTTGAAGAACTACCTCGGCCTGGCGGAATCGGCTGGGGCGCAGGTCATTCCGATGACAACCGTGAAGGGTTTCCAGCAGCGGTCCGACGGGCTGTGGGAGGTCCGCACCGTGCGCACCGGAAGCTGGCTGCGCCGGGACCGGCGCACCTTCACCGCGACGCACCTGATCCTGGCCGCGGGTACCTGGGGAACCCAGCATCTGCTGTTCAAGATGCGCGACCGGGGCAAGTTGCCGCGGCTGTCCGAGCGCCTCGGCGTGCTGACCCGCACCAACTCCGAGTCGATCGTCGGCGCCGGCAAGCTCGAGGTCGACCCGAACCTGGACCTGACGCACGGCGTGGCCATCACGTCATCGATCCACCCGACGTCGGACACCCACGTCGAACCGTGCCGTTACGGCAAGGGATCCAACGCGATGGGCCTGCTGCAGACGCTGATGACCGACGGCACCGGCCCGGAGGGCACCGACGTGCCGCGCTGGAAGCAGCTGCTGGACCAGGCGCGTGAGGATCCGCGCCGCATGATGCGGATGCTCAACGTCCACCAGTGGAGCGAACGCACCCTGATCGCCCTGGTGATGCAGCACCTGGACAACTCGATCACCACCTACACCAAGCGCGGCAAGCTGGGCATCCGCTGGTACACCAGCAAGCAGGGACACGGGGACCCCAACCCGGCCTGGAACCCCGTCGGGAACAGGGTCACCCGGCGCATCGCCGAAAAGGTCGACGGCGTGGCCGGCGGCACCTGGGGCGAGCTGTTCAACATCCCGCTGACCGCGCACTTCCTCGGGGGCGCGGCGATCGGCGACAGCCCCGAACACGGGGTCATCGACCCCTACCACCGGGTTTACGGCTACCCGACGTTGTTCGTGGTCGACGGCGCCGCGGTCTCGGCGAACCTGGGTGTCAACCCGTCGCTGTCCATCACCGCGCAGGCCGAGCGGGCCGCCTCCTTGTGGCCGAACAAGGGCGAGAGCGATCAGCGCCCGCCGCAGGGTGACGACTACCGCCGGCTGGACCCGATCGCCCCGGAGCACCCGGTGGTGCCGGCCACCGCACCGGGCGCGCTGCGCTGGTTGCCGATCACCCCGGTGACCTCGGCCGGCTAGCTGGCGATCGCCTCGAGCGGGGCGCCACTGACCACCCGGCTGCGTTCCCGGTGGATGTTGAAGGGCACGTCGCCCATCAGCGTGACCCGGTGCATCAGCCGGGGCTGGTCGTCGTAGTCGTCGACCGCCCGGTGCTGGGTGGCCCGGTTGTCCCAGATGGCAACGTCGCCCGGCGCCCAGTTCCAGCGAATAGTGTTCTCCGGCTTGGTGATTCGTCGTTGCAGCATTTCGAAGAGCACGCTTGATTCGTAGCTGTCCAGGCCAACGAACCCGCGCACGAAGTCTCCCAGCAGCAGCGTGCGTTCGCCGGTCTCCGGGTGCACCCGCACCACCGGGTGCTCGGTCCGGAAGTCCGGCTTTTCGAAGGCCTGCCGGAACGCGCGCTGCGCGTCGGTCAACGCCTCGGGGGCGATGTAGTCGTAGCGGTTGGTGTGCAGCGCCCACAGGTCGTCGACGAGCCACGTGAGCGGCTCGGGCAGGTCGTCATACGCGGCCGCGGTGTTGGTCCACAGCGTCGATCCGCCGTAACGGGGCAGGGTGACGGCGCGCAGGATCGAGGCCGCGGGGTAGTTCGCGACGAACGTGACGTCGGTGTGCCAGCGGTTCGCCTTGCCGTACTCGGAGTTGATCGGGGTGATGACCGGCGCGTTCTTGGCCGCGAGCAGCTCGGCGGCCGGGTGGCCGACGGGCGTGCCCAGCAGGTCGGCGAACGCCAGTTGCTGCGCGTCATCGAGGTGGTGCTGGTGGCGGAAGAAGATCACCTTGTGGGTCAACAGCGCCTGGTGGATCTTGTCGACCGCGGCCGGGTCGAGGTCGCCCCCGAGGCGCACCCCGTCGACCCGCGCGCCGATGCGGCTTCCCAGCTTGGTGACGTTTATCTGGCCAATCATTTTCATCAGTCCTCGCGTGAAAGGTGTGTAGTCAACTGACTACATCCGGTAGTGTAGACACATGACTACAGTGCCCGCAAGGGGCCGCGGAAAAGTGCCCACCGGGCGCGAGGAGGTCGCGGCGGCGATCCTGGAGGCCGCCACCGACCTGTTCGCCGAGCGGGGCCCGGCGGCGACGTCGATCCGCGACATCGCCGCGCGATCCAACGTCAACCACGGGCTGGTGTTCCGTCATTTCGGTACCAAGGACAAGCTCGTGGGCGCCGTGCTCGATCACCTGGGTGCCGACCTGAGTGCCCTGCTGAGCGCCGAGCCGCCCGCCGACGTGCTGGACCGGGCCCTGGACAGGCAGATGCGCGTGATGGCCCGGACCGTGCTCGACGGATATCCGGCGGGACAGCTGCAGACGCGTTTTCCCACCGTCGCGACGTTCCTCGACTGGGTGCTGCCGCTGCACGACAACGAGACCGAGGCGCGGCTCGCCGTGGCGAACGCGCTGGCGCTGCAGTTCGGGTGGCGGCTGTTCGCGCCGATCCTGCGCTCGGCCACCGGGCTCGACGAGCTGACGGACGACGAAATACGCGAGGCCGTGCGGGCCGAGGTGGCCCGGATCCTCAACCCGGGCTAACCGTTACTTGTTGCGGGTCAGCGCCCGGCGGTGCAGCGGCTCGCGGCCCGGGGGCTGCTGCGGGGGCGCCAGCAGAGGCTTGCGCGGCCGCACCGCGATGGTTTTGGGCGTATCGGTGCTCAGGGTGACCTCTTCACCCGCATGCCGGATGGTGAGCTGGCCGCCCGGCCCGTCGCGCACCGTGTAGGTGACGTCGGAATGGTTGACGTCGACCGTGACGCGAAAATCGCGCCACCGCAGCCGGAACCGCAATCGCGAAATGCCATCGGGCAGTGCGGGATCCAGCGACAGGATGCCCTCGTCGTCGCGCAGCCCGCCGAAGCCGCCGACCAGCGCCGTCCAGGCGCCGGCCAGCGAGGCCATGTGCAGGCCGTCGCGGGTGTTGTGGTGCAGATCGCGCAGGTCGATCAGCCCGGCCTCGTAGGCGTAGTCGTGCGCCAATTCCAGGTGGCCGACCTCGGCGCACATCACCGCCTGGGTGCAGGCCGACAGCGACGAGTCGCGCACCATGCGCCGCTCGTAGTAGTCGACGTTGCGGGCCTTCTGTTCGGGGGTGAACGCGTGGCTGTGCCACTGCATCGCGAGCACCAGGTCGGCCTGCTTGATCACCTGCGCGGGGTAGAGCCGCACGTACGGGTCATGCAGCAGCAACGGATAGGAGTGGTTCTCCTGGAAATCCCACTCCGCCAGGGTGGTGAACCCCTCGCACTGCTGATGCACCCCCAGGCCGGCGTCGTAGGGGATGTTGGCGGCGTCGGCCGCGTCGCGCCAGGACGCCGTCTCCTCGGTGGTGACCCCCAGGTCCTCCGCCGCCTCGGGATGGCGGTTGCAGGCCTCGGCCGCGGTGCGCAGATTGTGCGCGGCCATCAGGTTGGTGAAGACGTTGTCCCGCACGATCGCGGTGTACTCGTCGGGGCCGGTGACGCCGTCGAGGTGCCAGACGCCGTGCCGATCGTGGTGACCGAGCGACACCCACAGCCGCGCCGTTTCGACGAGAACCTTGAGACCGCAATGCTTTTCGAGCTCATCGTCGCCGGTGACGATGCGGTAGCGCTCGAAGGCCATGGCGATGTCGGCGTTGATGTGCCAGGCCGCGGTGCCGGCCGGCCAGTACGCCGAGCATTCCTGCCCGCGGATGGTGCGCCAGGGGAAGCTGGCGCCCTCGAGGCCGAGTTCGGCCGCCCGCTCCTTGGCGAGATCCAGCGTCGACGCCCGCCACCGCAGCGCGTCGGCGACCGCATGCGGGGCGGTGTAGGTGAGCACCGGCAGCACGTAACCCTCGGTGTCCCAGAAGGCGTGGCCGTCGTAACCGGTTCCGGTGAGCCCCTTGGCCGCGATCGCACGGCGCTCGGCGCGCGCGCTGGCCTGCAACAGGTGAAACAGCCCGAACCGCACCGCCTGCTGGGATTCGGGGTCGCCCTCGACCTCGACGTCGGCGCAGTCCCAGAAGTCGTCCAGGTAGGCGCGCTGCGCTTCCAGCAGTCCCTGCCATCCGCTGTAGCGGGCGCTGTGGATGGCGGCGGCGGCCTGGTCGCGCAGCGCCGGGCGGGAGCGCATGCTCGACCAGCCGTACGCCAGATACTTGACGATGCGCAGCTTCTGCCCGGCCCGCAGCCCGCAGATCACGGTGGTCCGCGCCAGATCTTCGCGGGCGTCGGTGCTGAACTCGACGCGCCCGGGAACGTCGATCTCGTGGTCCATCGCGGCCGCCATCATCAGCGCGCTGCTGCGGGTGCGGTGCATGAGAAGCGCCCCGGTGTCGGTGTTTTCGTGGTCGACGGCCACCAGTGGGTTCTCCAGGATGGCCGACACCCGCGGGTCGCCCGAGGTCTGCGGTTGGTCCTCGTTGGTGACGAGTTCGGATTGCACCGTCACGCGGACGAAGTCGCCGACCGCTTCCACGACGTATTCGATGGCGGCTACACCGCGCTGCACCAGCGAGACCAGCCGGGTGGACACCAGCCGGATCTCCTTGCCCGCGGGGGAGCGCCAGTGCGTGCGGCGGGTCATCGTCCCGGCGCGCATGTCGAGATCCCGTTCGTGGGAGAGCAATTCGCCGTAGCGGACGTCGAAGGGCTCGTCCTCGACCAGCAGGCGGATGATTTTGCCGTTGGTGACGTCGACGATCGTCTGGCCGGCCTCCGGGTAGCCGTAGCCGGCCTCGGCGTAGGGCAGCGGCCGGATCTCGTAGAAGGAGTTCAGGTAGGTGCCGGGCAGGCCGTAGGGCTCACCCTCGTCGAGGTTGCCGCGCAGCCCGATGTGGCCGTTGGACAAGGTGAACAACGACTCCGACTGGGCCAGGATGTTCAGGTCGAGCTGGGTTTCGCTGACGTGCCATGGATCAACGGGAAACGATTCGTCGGTGATCATGAGGGCAGCAGCTCGGCGAGGTCGGTGACCACCACGTCGGCGCCGTTGCGGCGCAGATCGTCGGCCTGGCCCACCCGGTCGACGCCGACCACGTAGCCGAAGTTGCCGGCGTGGCCGGCCTGCACGCCCGAGATGGCGTCCTCGAACACCGCCGCCGCGTCGGCGTCGACGCCGAGCAGCTCGGCCCCCCGCAGGTAGGAGTCCGGCGCCGGCTTGCCGGCGATGTTCTCGTCGCGCAGCGTGACGCCGTCGACCCGCTGCTGGATGAACCGGTCCAGGCCGGTGATCTCCAGCACGTCGCGGGTGTTGGCGCTCGAGGACACCACGGCGATTCCCAGGCCCGCGGCCGAGACCGCCTCCAGGTATCGGCGTGAGCCTTCGAACACCTCGACGCCGTCCTCGCGCAATACCTTCTGGAACATGTCGTTCTTGCGGTTGCCCAGGCCGTACACCGTCTCGTCGTCCGCCGGGTCGTCGGGACTGCCGTCGGGTAGCTCGATCCCGCGGCTCTGCAGGAACGACCGGACGCCGTCCTCGCGCTTCTTGCCGTCCACGTATTGGCGGTAGTCGGCGGCCGCGTCGAAGGGGACGAATTCGTCGCCGGTGCGCTTGGCCCGCTCCGCCAGGTAGTCGTCGAACATGGCCTTCCAGGCCTTGGTGTGCACGCTCGCGGTGTCGGTGAGCACCCCGTCGAGGTCGAACAGACAGGCGTGCACCTTCTCGGGCAGACCCAGCACGGGCGGACCTCGCTTCCTGGTCTGAAGACGACTAGTTAAGCGATACCCACTCCACCACGCCGAGCAATCAGCGCGCCACCTGGCCCGCCGGTTTCACCTCACACACACCGCCTGGATGGCGCGAAGCCGTCCGTCGGCCAGCGCCCGGGTGAGGTTGCCGGCCTTGCGGTCGAAGTCGGTGACGAAGGCGTGCAGCCCCAGCGGGCTAAACGGCTGGGCGAGGATCGCCTGCATCAACGCGCTGGCCTGGTCGGTGAGATCGTTCCACTGCTCGACGACGAACCCCGCCGACTGCACGGCGGCGCGGAGCGCGCCGGGCGTCACCAGATGGCTGCGCGCGGGCGCGTCGGCCCACGGCAGGGGAAAGTCGAGCGCACCCGCTCCGGCGGTTGTGATGTCCCACAAGCCAAGCCGTCCGCCGTCCTTGAGCACTCGGTGCGCCTCGGAATAGAGGCGCGCCTTGTCGGCCACGTTCATCTGGACGTGCTGGCTGATGACGACGTCGAAAGTGCCGTCGGCGAACGGGAGTTCGGTGACGTCAGATTGGTGAACGGAGATCCGGCCGTCGAGCCCGACGAGCCGATTGAGCCAGCGGTGCGTTTCGCAATATTCGGCGGTGAGATCCACGGCGGTGACGTGGCAGCCGTAGCGGTCGGCGACGTAGCGGGCGGTGCCGCCGACGCCGCTGCCGGCATCGAGCACCTCGCTGTCACCGGTGATCCCCACCAGGTCCACCAGCTGTCCGGTCGCCACGCGGCCCATCGTGTGGAAGTCCTCCAGCAGGCCCAGGTCAGCCGGGGCCAGCCGGTCCAGGTCCTTACCGGCCGAGATCAGCGCCCGCTCGATCTGGCCGCGCGACAGGCCGGTCGAGTACTGGCTCGCAATCGTGTCGTTCACTTCTGCGCCCAGGCCGTGATGATGGGCGGCATCATGATGAGGGCGTCGGCCGCGATCGCCTGCTCGCGGAAGAGCGGCACGAAGTTGCCGATGTCGGCGACCTCGTCGATGGCGAAGCCGCCCTGTTGTGCGATGGGGGAGACCAGCCGCCAGACTTCCGCGCCGTACGCCAGGATGTCGGCGTCGGCGGCCGTCCCGATCGGCGCGCCGATGGTGAGCCTCGGCGAGCCCAGGCCGGCGTCGGCGAAGATCGTGTGCAGCGTGGTGCCGAACCGCGCGGACAGGCCCATGGCCTCGAAGGCCCGCACGATCCCCGATATCACCTGACCGAATAGCGGTATCTCCGGGACGCTGCGCGCAGCGGCAATGTCGTTCTCGGAGAACGCGATCACGCCGCCGGGGCGCACGAACGAGCTGAGCCGGCCGAGGGCGGTCGCCGGATCGGGCAGGTGCATGAGGATCAACCGGCCGACGATCGCGTCGACGGGCTCGTGCAGCTCGATCGCGTCAATTGCGGAGTGGATGAAACGTACTGTGCCCAGGCCCTGTTCGGCCGCACGGGCGCGGGCCAGCTCGACCATCTCGGGTGCGGCGTCCACCCCCAGGACGCTCCCGGTCGGGCCGACCAGCCGGGCCGCGATGAACGAGACGTCGCCGGGCCCGCTGCCGATGTCGAGCACCCGCATCCCCGGGCGCAGGCCGGCGAGGCGCAGCGCGTGCTCGGTGTAGTCGTTGTAGAGCCTGCCCTGCAGGAGCAGCCGCCGCACCTCCGCGTCGGCGTGGCCGAGAACATACGTGCTGCCGTTCATGACACTTCCCTTTCGGTTTGACGCGCCGGCAACAACCAGCCGACGACGATTGCGGCGCCCAGTGCGATGCCGGCGCATACCAGCGAGCTCACCCGCAGACCGTCGAGGAACGCGTGATCGACGACGCCGCGGACATAGCCGGCTTGTGGCGGGGGCAGTTGCTGAATCACCCTGTGCGCCAGCGCCATCGAGTGCCGCATCGGCTCGGCGGGCAGCCCGGTCAAGGCATCCGCCCCGAGATGCCCGGAATACACCGACGCGAAGATGCTGCCGGCGATGGCCACCCCGAGCGTGCCGCCGAGTTCGCGCGTGGTGTCGTTGACGGCCGAACCGACGCCGGCCTTGTCCACCGAGAGCGACCCCATGATCGCCTCGGTCGCCGGGGAAACGGTCAGGCCGAGGCCGCCACCGAGCAGCAGCATCTGCATGGCGATCTGGTCGTAGGGTGTGGCGGCGTTCGCCGTGGACGCCCACGCCAGGCCGGCGGCGAACACGGTGAGGCCGGCGGCGACGACGGCCGTGGTGCCGATTCGTTCCACCAGCCGGGGCCCCAGGATGCTGGCAAGCGCGATGGAGGCGGCGACCGGAAGCAGCCGCACGCCGCTCTGAAACGCGGTGTAGTCCTTGATGAATTGGAAGTACTGGGTGATGACGAAGATGAACCCGAACAAGGTCAGGAAGCCGGCGGTCACCGCAAGGCTGCCGCCGGAGAACCGGCGGTTGACGAACACCGAGACGTCAAGCATCGGATGCGTGGTGCGCCGCTCCCACAAGGCGAACACGGCGAGGACCGTTGCCGCAAGGGCGAATCCGGCCGCGGTCCGGCCGTTGGTCCATCCCCAGGTGGGCGCCTGGATGACCGTGTAGACGAGGGCGGTGATCCCGGCGGCGGACAGGATCAGCCCGGGGACGTCGACGCGCGGGGCGGCCGGGTCGCGCGAGGTCGGAACGAAGAGGAAGCCGCCGATGATGGCCACGGCGGCCACGGGGATGTTGACCATGAAGATCGAGCCCCACCAGAAGTGTTCGAGCAGCCAGCCACCGCTGATCGGTCCGACGGCCACCCCGACGCCCACCATCGCCGCCCACAGCCCGATCGCCTTGGCGCGCGCGCCCGCGTCGGTGAAGATGTTGGTGATCAGTCCGAGCGTGGTCGGAAAGATCACCGCCGCGCCCACGCCCATGGCGGCGCGTGCGGCGATCAGCTGGTCGGCCGAATTCGCCTGTGCCGCAAGGGCGGACGTGGCGGCGAAGAGTGCGAGCCCGGAGTTGAGCCACCCCCGCCGGCCGTACCGGTCGGACAGGCTGCCCGCCGAGAGCAGCAGGCCGGACATCACCAGGGTGTAGGCGTCGACGATCCACTGCAGCTGGGCGGTGTCGGCCCCGAGTTCGCGCGACAGCGTCGGCAGCGCGACGTTGACGATGGTGGCGTCGACGCTGATGACGAAGACACCGAGGCAGATGACGGCCAGCGCGGCGATCGGCCGGTTCCGGAATAGCGGGTCGATAGGCATGGACAAGACGGTAAAGCTAATAGACAAATAAATCAAGTAGTGAGTTGAAAAAGACGTCTGCCGGTAGGTAGACTGGCGTGGTGGCGTCCCGCAGGAACTACAACCAGAATTGCCCGATCGCGCGTGGCCTCGACGTCCTCGGCGAGCGGTGGACGCTGCTGATCCTGCGCGAGCTGGTCGGCGGCGCCCGCCGCTACGGTGACCTGCGCGACGCGCTGCCGGGCATTGCGACCAATCTGCTGGCCGAGCGGCTGAAGGAATTGCAGGAGGCGGGGATCGTCGACCGGACCGACCTGCCCGCCCCGATCGGGCGCACCGTCTACACGCTCAGCGACCTGGGCTGGCAGCGGGTGCTGCCCGTGCTGCGGAGCGTCGCGTTGTTCGGGCTGGACCGGATGGACCCGATCGGGGACGGGCCGGGAACGCCCTTGAACGGTTTCCTGGCCGGATTCCTGCTCGGCTTCGATTCGGCCGGGGCGGCCGGCCTGGAGGCGACGATCCGCATCGACATCGACGGCCGCCGTTTCGAATTCGCGGTGACTCAGGGGCGGCTCGCCGGCGCTCGTGGCGAGCCTTCGGTGACGATCACCGCCAGCGCCGCGGATCTGGTCGGCGCGCGCCTGGGCGTGAGCGACGCGAAGCGACGGGCGGCGCTGCGGCGCGTCAACTTCGAAGGCGATCCACAAACCGTCGGCGCGGTGCGGCAGGCGTTCGGGCTGTAGGACTCACCGGACGAGCAGGGCGTCGATCCACGCCTGCGCGATGAACTTGCCATAGCGGCTGATCGACCAGCCGCGTTCGAGCACGAGCAGCTCGTAGAGCTCGGGTGCGTGATAGGTCCACAGGATGTCTCGCGCCTGTCTGGCGTTGACCCGCAGCTGCCCGGTGCGGGCGAGGTCGGAGGCGAACATCGTCATGCCGGTCAGGGTCTCGTCCCTGATCTGCTTCCAGACGGCGGCGGCGTCCGGCGACACCGCGGCGCCGTCGCGGGCGAGCAGCTGGACCGGTGCGCTGCGCGGCATGCTGGCGACCAGGTGCTTGGCGTAGAGCTCCAGCTTGTCGACGGCCTCGGTGGCGTCGGCCACCTCCTGGATGACGTCGCGCTCGACCATCGGGATCGGCTCGTCATCGCCGGCGACCGACACATCGAACAGCGCTTTCAACACGCCGGCCTTGGTCGCGAACGTCTTGTACACCGTTTCGACCGACACGGCGGCGTCGCGGGCGATCTCGGCGATCGTCGTCGCCGCGTACCCCTGGGCCAGGAAGCGCCGCCGGGCGGCCGCGAGCACCGCGTGCCGGTTGTGCTGCGCCTGCTGCCTGCGACGGGTCGAGTCGTACCGGCGGGGCGGCTCGCGCTTGACAGATCCCATAATTGAGTACATGCTCCTGTATCTATTACAGTTCACTGTATCAGAATTGGGGAGCTTGAGATGACAACCGCAACCCGCCACGCCGCCGGCCTTTCGGACGGCGCCAATCCCGCCGACGTGGCGCGTGCCCTGGCCCCCGAAATCACGCGGCGCGCCGCCGAGGCCGAGGCGCTGGGCACCTTGCCGATTGATCTGGTCGAGCGGATGCGCGGCGCGGGCATTTTCCGTGCCGTTCAACCGCGCTCGCTCGGCGGATTCGAAGTGGCCCCAGTCGAGTTCATCGAGATGATCGAGGAACTTGCGCGCGCCGACGGTTCGGTGGGCTGGGTCGCGGCGATCGGGGCGGGCGCGCCCGCGTTCACCGCCTGGCTCGAACCCGCCGCCGCAGCAGCACTGTTCGGTCCGGACGCCGACTTCCTGGCGGCCACGGTGTTCGCCCCCACCGGGCGCGCCGTCCCGGACGGCCGCGGCCGGTTCGCGGTCGACGGCCGGTGGCCGTTCGCCAGCGGTTGCCGCCACGCCGAATGGATGCTGGGCGGGATGTTCGTCTTCGACGGTGACGCGCCGCGGATGCTGCCCGGGCGCGGCCCCGACTGGCGCCTGGCGTTCTTCCCGCGCGCGGACATCGAGATCGTCGACAACTGGGACGTCCTGGGGTTGCGCGCCACCGGCAGCAACGACGTGGTTGCGCGCGGCGTGCACGTCGCCGAGGAACACACCATCAGCCCGTTCTTCGAACCGGCCCGCCGGGACGGCCCGTTGTGGCGGCTGCCGTTCTTCACCCTGGTGGGTGTGGGCCTGGTCGGCGTCCCGCTCGGGATCGCGCGGCGCGCACTCGACGAATTCGCCGACCTCGCACCGACGAAGGCGCGCGCCGGCACGTTCGAGCCGCTCGCCGCCGACCCCGCCGCCCAAGTCGAGTTCGCCCGGGCCGACGCCGGTTTGAAATCCGCCCGCGCCTTCGTCCTCGACGAGGCGGGCGCCCTGTGGGAAACCGCCCGGGCCGGCGATCCGCCGTCGCTTCAGCAGCGCGCCGGCTTCCAGCTCGCCGCCCAGCAGGCGATGCGAGCGGCGCTCCACGCGGTCGACACGGCGTTCGGCTTGGCCGGGGCGGGCGCGGTGCACGCAGGGCACCCCCTGCAACGATGCTTCCGCGACCTGCACACCGCCGGCCAGCACGTGTACTTCAGCCCGGCGGCGCTGAAGCGCTACGCCGGCACCCGATTCGGCATTGCGCAGCCCACGCACCTGATGTGAGGCGGGCGTGGGCACGGCCCCACCGGGGCGGTCCCAGCCGGCCACTAAGCTGGCTGCCGTGGAAACCCCCTCGCCGCGGCCCGTGTTGGTGGTCGACTTCGGCGCCCAATATGCGCAGCTGATCGCCCGGCGCGTCCGCGAGGCGCGGGTCTTCTCCGAGGTCATCCCGCACACGGCGTCGATCGACGAGATCAAGGCCCGGCAGCCGTCGGCGCTGGTGCTGTCCGGGGGGCCGTCCAGCGTCTACGAGGAGGGCGCCCCGCAGCTCGATCCGGCGGTGTTCGACCTCGGTGTGCCGGTGTTCGGCATCTGCTACGGATTCCAGGCCATGGCGCAGGCCCTGGGCGGGACGGTCGCCCGCACCGGCACCAGCGAATACGGCCGCACCGAGCTGAAAGTTGTTGGCGGCGAATTGCATTCGGGGCTGCCAAGCACTCAGCCGGTCTGGATGAGTCACGGCGACGCGGTCACCGCCGCGCCGGAGGGGTTCGACGTGGTCGCCAGCAGCGCGGGCGCGACAGTGGCCGCCTTCGAGAACCGGAGCCGCCGCCTGGCCGGGGTGCAGTACCACCCCGAGGTCATGCACACCCCGCACGGGCAGCAGGTGCTCAGCCGGTTCCTGCACGACTTCGCCGGGCTGGGCGCGGAGTGGACGCCCGCCAACATCGCCGGCGCGCTGGTCGAGCAGGTGCGCGAACAGATCGGTGACGGGCACGCGATCTGCGGGCTGTCCGGCGGGGTGGACTCGGCGGTGGCGGCCGCGCTGGTGCAGCGCGCCATCGGCGACCGGCTGACCTGCGTCTTCGTCGACCACGGGCTCCTTCGTGCCGGCGAGCGCGCGCAGGTGCAGCGCGACTTCGTCGCCGCCACCGGCGCCAACCTGGTCACCGTCGACGCCGCGGACACCTTCCTGCAGGCGCTGTCGGGGGTGACCAACCCCGAGGGCAAGCGCAAGATCATCGGCCGCCAGTTCATCCGGGCCTTCGAGGGCGCGGTCCGAGACATCCTGAGCGACACCGGATCCGAGGTCGAGTTCCTGGTGCAGGGCACGCTGTATCCCGACGTGGTGGAGTCTGGCGGGGGCAGCGGAACCGCCAACATCAAGAGCCATCACAATGTCGGCGGTCTGCCCGACGACCTGAAGTTCCGGCTCGTCGAGCCGCTGCGGCTGCTGTTCAAGGACGAGGTGCGCGCCGTCGGGCGCGAGCTGGGCCTGCCGGAGGAAATCGTTGCACGCCAACCCTTTCCGGGGCCCGGGTTGGGCATCCGAATCGTCGGCGAGGTCACCGCGGCGCGGTTGGAGACCCTGCGGCGCGCCGACTCGATCGCGCGCGAGGAACTCACCGCCGCCGGCCTGGACAACCTGATCTGGCAGTGCCCGGTGGTGTTGCTGGCCGAGGTCCGCTCGGTCGGTGTGCAGGGTGACGGCCGGACGTACGGGCATCCGATCGTGCTGCGGCCGGTGTCCAGCGAGGACGCCATGACCGCCGACTGGACCCGGGTGCCCTACGAGGTGCTGGAGCGCATCTCGACCCGCATCACCAACGAGGTCCGCGAGGTCAACCGCGTGGTGCTCGACATCACCAGCAAACCACCCGGCACCATCGAGTGGGAGTGAAGGCGCGTCGCTTTTTGCGACGAACGTGCGGCCAGCCGCACACTCGTGGCCGAACGTGCGGCCAGCCGCACACTCGAGAGCGTGGCTACTCCACGAATTCGCTTCGGCCGTAAGCGATCGTGGCGGCTGCCCAGTTGCCGCCGGCTTCGCCGACGAGTCGTCGGGCGACGTCTCGATCGTGGTTTCCCGCGACCAGGATCAAGGTGTGGTCGGTGGTGGTGACCGATCCACCCCGGATGCGGTCGCGGGCGGCCGGGTCGGCCGCTAGCGCGTCGCCGAAGCGGGCGATGTCGACTTCCGGCACGGCGATGATGATCGCGTCCTGGTCCGGCGTGGGCTCGTAGTCGAAGGTCAGCACCGCTTCTTGGTCGAACTGGCGGCGCAGCGCCTCGGCGGCGGCGTGCACCGAGCCGTCGGCGCCGCACAGATGAAATTCCCGCGAGCTCTCCCGGGTGTTCCGGTGCTGCGCGCTCGACCAGTACACCCCGTCGAGCGGGGTCGATCCCGTCACCGCCGCGCCGCTTGACGCGATCGTCACGGTGGCCTGCGCCTCGAACAGGGGATCGGTGGTGTCGGTGGCGAACAGCTCCGCCTGCCGGCAGGGGGCGGCGGCACTTGGCACCGGAAAAGTACAGCAAAAGAGCACCATCAGCCACACCAGCAACGACCGCATAAAGCAGCCTCTCACGTTTCTTGACGGTTGTCGGAGGGCGGGTGTTTACTCCAACTGTATCGAACATACATTCGAACAGGAGGCAGTCATGACCGCGGCTTTGGCCTCCGAAAATCGCGCTGAGCAGCTCGAATCGCTTCGGCGGCGGATGGCCGTGATCACCGGGAAGGCGCCGGGGCCCGCGGCCACCCGTGCCGACGACCTGCTGCCGGAATCGGAAGCCCAACTGGCGCTGCCGCGGTGGTTGGCGGAGTCGCTGCCGGCGCCCCTGCCGCGCGGATCGGTGGCGGTCCTCTCGGGCGCCCGGTCGCTGCTGCTGAGCATGGTGGCCGCGGTGACGGCGGCGGGCGGCAACGTGGCAATCGTCGGCCAGCCGGACATCGGGCTGTTGGCGGCCGCGGAGATGGGGGCGGATCTGAGCCGGGTCGCGGTGATCCCGGATCCCGGCACCGATCCGGTGGAGGTGGCCGCGGTGCTCGTCGACGGCATGGATCTGGTGGTCCTCGGCCTGGGCGGGCGCCGGGTGCCGCAGACCCGGGCGCGGGCGGTGGTAGCGCGGGCCCGCAACAAGGGGTGCACCGTGCTGGTCACCGACGGTGACTGGCAGGGGGCGCCCACCCGGCTGGAGGCTCGGGTCTGCGGTTACGAGCTCACCTCGGGGGGCCGCCCTGGGTTCGGCCGGATCAGCCGGGTGCGGCTGCAGGTCAGCGGGGTGTGTGCGGGCCGGCGGGTGACCGCCCGGGCGCGAGCCGGGTGAATTCACCAGTGGCATCCCGGGTGCTGGCCATCTGGTGCATGGACTGGCCCGCGGTCGCCGCGGCCGCGGCCGCCGGCCTCTCCGCGACCGCCCCGGTGGCGGTCACGTTGGCCAATCGGGTGATCGCCTGTTCGGCGGCCGCCCGCGCGGCGGGGGTGCGGCGGGGGCTGCGGCGCCGGGAGGCGGCGGCCCGCTGCCCGCAGCTGCACGTCACCACCGCCGACGCGGACCGCGACGCCCGCTTCTTCGAGTCGGTCATCGCGGCGGTGGACGACCTGGTGCCGCGTGCCGAGGTGCTGCGGCCCGGGCTCTTGGTGTTGCCGGTGCGCGGGGCGGCCCGCTATTTCGGCTCCGAGGCCGACGCCGCCGAGCGGCTGATCGATGCGGTGGCTGCGGCCGGCGCCGAGTGCCAGGTCGGGGTCGCAGACCGGCTGTCCACCGCGGTCTTCGCCGCGCGGGCGGGCCGGATCGTCCCGGCGGGCGGTGACGCGAAGTTCCTGTCTGTGCTGTCTATCCGCCAACTCGCCACCGAACCCAGCCTGTGTGGTCCTGGCCGGGAAGAGCTGACGGACCTGTTGTGGCGCATGGGGATTCGCACCATCGGGCAATTCGCCGCGCTGTCGGCCACCGACGTGGCCTCCCGGTTCGGCGCCGACGGGGTGGCCGCGCACCGGTTGGCCCGCGGTGAACCCGAGCGGGGACCGTCCGGACGCGAGCCGCCGGAAGAGCTGGAGGCCGTGCTGGACTGCGACCCGCCGATCGACAGGGTCGACGCCGCGGCCTTCGCCGGCCGCTCGCTGGCCGCCGCGCTGCATCGGACTCTGATGGGCGCCGGGGTGGGCTGCACCCGGCTGGGCATTCACGCCGTCACCGCCAACGGCGAAGAACTGCACCGGGTGTGGCGATGCGCCGAGCCGTTGACCGAGGACGCCACCGCCGACCGGGTGCGCTGGCAACTGGACGGCTGGTTGAGCAGCCGGACCACGCGCAATCCCCGCCCGACGGCGCCGGTGACCCTGCTGCGGTTGCAGGCGGTCGAGGTGGTGTCGGCCGAGGCGCTGCAGCTGCCGCTGTGGGGCGGCCTCGGCGAGGAGGACCGGCTGCGGGCCCGTCGCGCCCTGGTGCGAGTGCAGGGCCTGCTCGGCCCGGAGGCGGTGCGGGTGCCGGTGCTGTCCGGCGGGCGCGGGCCGGCCGAACGCATCACGTTGACCCCGCTGGGCGACGAACCGGCGCCGCGGGCCGACCCGAGTCTGCCGTGGCCCGGGCGGCTGCCCGAGCCGTCACCGGCGGTTTTGCTGGACGACCCGGTGGAACTGCTTGACGGCCAAGGGAATTCGGTGCGGGTGACCGGCCGTGGGCTGTTCTCCGCCGACCCGGCGCGGCTGACCGTGCACGGCAAGGACGAGCGGCTGGACTGGTGGGCCGGGCCATGGCCGGTCGACGAGCGGTGGTGGGATCCCGACGTGGGAAGGGGCCGCACCGCCCGCGCGCAGGTCTTGCTGGAGGGCGAGCGGGCGTTTCTGCTGTGCTACCGCCAGCGGCGCTGGTACCTCGAAGGCAGCTACGAGTGACGGCGCTATCCGCACCGGATGGGCGTCATCCCCACCCCCGTACCGATGCCAGAGGGACCGGGAGACTTCACTGTTTCCGGCGTGCTCAAATCGGCGACTAGGCTGTCACGATGCCTACGACGTCGGAGCCCCCCGAGGGGACGGATTTAACGCCGCACTTCGACGATGTGCAGGCCCACTACGATTTGTCGGACGAACTCTTCCGGCTTTTCCTCGACCCCACCCAGACGTACAGCTGCGCCTACTTCGAGCGCGACGACATGACGCTGGAAGAGGCGCAGATCGCCAAAATCGACCTCGCCCTGGGCAAACTTGGGTTGCAACCGGGTATGACGTTGCTCGACGTCGGCTGCGGCTGGGGGGCCACGATGATGCGCGCCCTCGAAAAGTACGACGTCAACGTCGTCGGCCTCACCCTGAGTCGCAACCAGGCCGATCACGTCGAGCGGCTGATCGCCCAATCCGCCAGCCCGCGTTCGGCGAGGATTCTGCTGCGCGGCTGGGAACAGTTCGACGAGCCCGTCGACCGGATTGTCAGCATCGGCGCCTTCGAACACTTCGGGCACGAGCGCTACGACGCGTTCTTCACCCTGGCGCATGACCTGCTGCCCGATGACGGGATCATGTTGTTGCACACCATCACCGGGCTTCATCCGACGGAGATGGTCGAACGTGGCATGCCCATCTCGTTTACATTCGCCCGATTCGTCAAATTCATTGTGACCGAGATCTTTCCGGGCGGGCGACTGCCCTCGATACCGATGGTGCAAGAACGCGCCACCGCGAATGGCTTCACAGTTAGTCGCGTCCAGTCGTTGCAGCCGCACTACGCGAAGACGCTCGACATCTGGTCTGCCGCGCTGCAAGCCCACAAGGACCAGGCCATCGAGCTGCAATCCGAGCAAGTGTACGAACGGTACATGAAATACCTGACCGGCTGCGCCGAGATGTTCCGCATCGGATACATCGACGTCAATCAATTCACGTTGCAGAAATGACTTCCTAGGCCCGCCCGCAGCGGACTGCCCGCGCCTGCGCCATCAGCCCGCCACCGCCGGGGAGCGCGCCCACCACCGCGCGGGCCAGCCGGTCGCGGCCCCGGACGCGGTCGGTCCTGGCCTGACCGGTGCGCAGGTGGCGCCAGCCCAGGGCCGCCCACGACGCCGCGACGGCGGCGTCGGTCACCCCGCCGCGGGCGCGGTGCCGGTCCGCCGCGGCGAGGCCGAGCGCCGTCGCGGAGTGCACGGTGTCGACCCACACGCCGGCCGCCAGCACCTCCGGGCCGGGATTGATGCCCGAGAGCAGTGCCTGGACCAGGTGGCGCCCGCCCAGGATCCGGGTGACGACGAGCGCCTTGTGGTCGACCTGCACCCCGTGGATGTGGCTGAGCACGCCGGAGGGGGCGGTCAGCAGCGCGGCACCCCACCCCGCGCGCAGAACTTCGATGAGGCGGATCTTCATGGGGTGTTGGATAACCGGCGGGCGAAGCTCCCAACCCGTTCGATAAACCGGTCGAAGAAGGCCGCCGCGTCCACGTCGATCCCGATCAGCGCGTTGGGTTCTCGGCGCCCCGACCAGTCGGTCACGGTCATGGCGCGGGTCAGCGTGCCGGTCAGCTCGATGTCCACCGTCGCGGGCCGGATGGTGACGAGCCCCGGGTCCAGCGCCGCGGCGGCGGCCAGCGGATCGTGCAGGTGCGCCTGGAAGCCGTGGCCGATGTCGTGGTAGGCCTCCAGGTAGAACCGCATCGCGTCCTCGATCACCCGGATCAACGCGTTGGACGCGGTCGACCGCGTGCCGGGCTTGTCGCCCGCGCTCATCGGCGTCGTCGTCGACCCGGCAGCGGCGGCCAGCCTGGTGAGGTGCTCCGGCGTCATCGCCACCTTGCGGGTCAGATCCAGGCCGCACAGGATCGGAAGCCGTTGCGGCTCAACGGTCGCCCAGGCGTCCAGGACCTCGGCCGCGGCCTCGGGGTCCACGCTGATGTTCCATTCGGCCACCGCGGTGGTGTTGCCGCGGTGATCGTAGGAGCCGCCCATGACGACCAGCCGGCGCACCAGCGTCGGCAGCGCCGGCTCGGCGCGCAGCGCCAGCGCCAGATTGGTCAGCGGGCCGGTGGCCACGCCGATCAGCTCACCGGGATGGGCGCGCGCGGCGCGCACCCACGCGGTCGCCGAGTCGTGGACGGTGAGCCGGCGATCGGTGGCTGGCAGTTCGGCATAGCCCAGTCCGCGAGGGCCGTGAACCTTCGACGGCAGGCTCATCGGCCCGGTGAGGGTCTCCTCGGCGCCCTTGGAGACCGGCACGCCGGTGCGCCCGCACAGCTCGAGCAGGCCCAGGTTGTTCTCGCAAACCTGCTGCACCGCAACGTTTCCCCCGGTGGAGGCGATGCCGACCACGTCGGCGTCCGGGCTGGCGAACAGGTACATCAGCGCCAGCGCGTCGTCGACGCCGGTGTCGACGTCGACGAATACGGGCATCACCGCGGCAACGATACCGTCGCTCAGGGCCACGCCGAGGCGAAGGTGACCACCAGGACGTCGCGCTGGGCGGGGCCCGAGCCGTCGATCGGGCGGATCGGGGAGACGCCGTGCAGGGTGCGGCGGTCGTCGCCCAACATCAGCGTGCCGGGTTCGGCCAGCGTCGTCGCCAGCAACTGCCTGCCGTCGAGGTCATTCACCGTGCTCTCGCCGCCGATGGCGTTGCGCCGCCCGACCAGCAGTGAGCTGACCAGGGTGACGCCGTCGCGGTGCATGCCCTCCGGCGTCGGATGGCCGCCGTCGTCGGACAACGACCGGACGCGGAACGGATGCACCTTGACGTTCCAGTCCGCGACGTCGTCCAGCGCCGCCGCCACTCGGGCCAGCAGGTCGATGATCCTGCGCAGCAACGGATCCCGGGCGAAAGCGTCGGTCAGCGGCTCGAAGTCGCGGTCCTTGCCGATGTAGAGGGGGTTGGAGTCCTCGGGCTGCGCGAACGTGCTCCTGGGCACCGGGCGCAGCGCACCGTCGCGAAAGGAGTACTGGCCGTACCGGCGCAGCCGCTGCACCCCCAGCTCCGCGGCGTACGGGTCGGGTCCCAGCTGCTGCCAGTGCCGGGCGAATCGGGTCCACTCCTCGCGGCCGGCGCCCAGGCTCCGCGTCACGTCGAGTGAGGACATCACCGCGACGCCTTGCGTGGCGACCAGGCGGGCCGCGGCGGCCACCGGGTCGGCGTCCGCCCGTTTCGCGGAAAGCGTCCGGGTCATCGCGCCGGAATACCGCAATCAGGCGCGGCTGAAACGCCCGGACTACCAGTGCACCCCGGGCACCCGGCGCACCAACCGTTTGACTCCCCGCGGCGTCCGGATGCCGCCGGTGACGGCGCGGACGGGCCGCCTCGGCTTGCGCCGCGGCGGGGGCGCGGCGGGCGGCTCGGTGGGCAGTCCGCGGGCCGCGGCCGAGTCGGGGTAACCGAGGTACAGCTGGTGCAGGATCCGCCTGGACGTCCGCGGCGCGAAGTAGTTGCCCACCTCGGCCAGCGTTCCGAGGGGGGTGTCGATGCGCGCCGGCTTCTCGACCAGCCCGCGCACCACCATGGCGGCGGCGCGCTCCGGGCTGATCGCGGGCACCGGGTTGAGCCGGTGCGACGGCGCGATCATCGGCGTACGGACCAGTGGCATATGAATATTGGTGAACGTGATGTGGTCGGACAGCGTCTCCGAGCCGACCACGTCGGCGAACGCGTCCAGCGCCGCCTTGGTGGGCAGGTACGAGCTGTACTTCGGATTGCGGGCCTGCACGCCGGCGCTGGAGACGTTGACCAAATGACCGAAGCGGCGCTCGCGCCAGTGGGGCAGCAGCGCCAGCACCATCCGCACCGCGCCGAAGTAGTTGACCGCCATGACCCGCTCGTAGTCGTGCAGCCGGTCGGTCGAGTTGACCACCGAGCGGCGGATCGACCGGCCGGCGTTGTTCACCAGGTAGTCGACGTGGTCGAAGCGGCCCAGGATGTCCTTGATGGTGTGCTCGACCGAGGTGGAATCGGTGACGTCGCAAGTGAAGGCGTGGGCGTCACCGCCGGCCGCGCGGATCTCGGCGACCAGTTGATCCAGCGCGTCGGCGTTGCGGGCCAGGGCGAACACCGTCGCCCCACGCTCGGCCACCGCGATGGCCGCCGCCCGGCCGATGCCGCTGGACGCGCCGGTGATGATGACGTGCCGGCCGTGCAGCGGCCCGTGCGGGTCGTCGCGGCGCGCCCGGTCCGGGTCCAGGTACTCGGCCCAGTACCGCCACAGCCCGGGCGCGTAACTGGAGAACTCGGGCACCTCGATGCCCTTGCCGCGCAAGGCTTTCCGGGTCTGGTCGCTGATGAAGGTGGGCTTGAGGTCGACCAGGTCGAAGACCTCGGCCGGGATACCGAGCTGGGTGGCCGCCATGTTGCGCAGCACCCTGGCCCGCCCGCGCACCTTCAGCACCGGGGCGGCCACCGAGCCGGGCAGCGACCCGCGCGCCGGCGGGAGCCCGGCCGCCTTGGCGACGCCGCGGTAGATGCCCCGCAGCCCAACGGTTTTGGGGGCGGTGAGGTGGAAGGTGCGGCCGTCCAGACCGTCGGCGTGCATCAGCGCCACGAGCGCGTCGACGACGTAGTCGACCGGCACGATGTTGGTGCGGCCGGTGTCGGGGAGCATGATCGGCGTCAACCTGGGCAGCACCGCCAGCTTGGCCAGCACGCCGAAGAAGTAGTACGGCCCGTCGATCTTGTCCATCTCGCCGGTGCGCGAATCGCCGACCACCACCGCCGGGCGGTAGATCCGATAACGCAGCCCGGGCGCCGACCGCACCAGCAACTCGGCCTCGAACTTGGTCCGGTGATACGGGGTCGGCAACGGCTGGCCGACATCGAAGTCGTCCTCGGTGTATTCGCCGGGGAAGTCCCCCGCGACCGCGATCGAGGACACGTGGTGCAGCGTCGCGCCGAGCCGCCGCGCCAGCTCGATGACGGCGCGGGTCCCCTCGACATTGGTGGCCCGCTGCTCGGCCTCGCCGGCGGTGATGTCGTAGATGGCTGCGCAATGCACGACGTGGTCGATGCTGCCCAGCTCGGCGAGGGTCTCGTCGGTCAGCTCCAGCTCCGGCAGCGCTCCGACCAGCGGTTTGGCCCGGTCACTCCACTCGGCCGCGAGCCGTTCGAAACGCCCCAGCGACTCCCGCCGGACCAGCACCCACACCTGCGCATCGGGTTGGGTGTCCAGCAGCCGGGCGACGACGCGGCGACCAATAAACCCGGTACCGCCGGTAACGACATACCGCATGCAGCCATCGTGGCGGTCGCGACCGCCCGCGTCAACTGTGGCGATCGCGAGCGCGGCGTCGCCGGGCGCGGCGGGTCGCCACTGTCAACCGTCGCGGGCGTGGCGGGGATTGTCAGTTGTGGAAGTCGCGAATGCCGTCCCAGTCGACCAGGGTCCAGCCGTTCATCGGGTTGCCGGTGATCACCACGCGGCCGACGTTGGGCAGGGGATGGCTGGTCAGCAGTGAGTCCTTGGCGTTTTTCGCGTTCATCAGCGTCCAGTACTCGATGGCGAATTTGTGCGAGAACACCACCGGGTTGTGCTGGCCGCTGTTGTAGACCTTTGCGATTGCGGCGGTGAATTGTTCGTTGAACTGCTTGCCGCTGATCGACCCGGGGATGCTGTCCTGCGTGTCGCCCCGGAGCCAGTCCGCGGGCGCCAGCAGGTACGTCGCATTCTCCTGGGCGATCGGCTTGCCCTCGAACCAGCCCGCGTTGATCTCCTGAATGCCCTGCAGCACCTCGACTTGCTTGCCCAGCTCCGAGGCCAGCGGCGCTGCGGTCTGCTGTGTCCTGACCATCGTGGAGGCGTAGATGCCGTCGTAGTCCTTATGGCCCGCCTGATGCGCGACCTGCTGGGCCTGACCCTGGCCCTCCGGGGTCAGGCTGGGCCCCGGCACCGAGGTGTCGATGATCCCGCTCGCGTTGGATGCCGACTGGGCGTGCCGGATGAACGTGATCGTGATGCTGCGTGCCTGCGGTGACCCACCGCAGGCCCCGACGACGAGGACCGCGGTCAGCGCCGCGACGGCCTTCGAGACATTCCGGATCACGCTGCGCTTCGGCATGGCAAATAGCCTGCCCTGCCGACGGCATCGGTGGGAAGGGTTTGCGATGGTTAAGTGGAGAAATTACTTGCGAAGGAGACTCAGATGGCGATTGACCCGAGTGCCGTCGGCGCGGTGACCGAACCGATGCTGTTCGAGTGGACCGACCGGGACACGCTGCTGTATGCGCTCGGCGTCGGCGCCGGCCTCGACGACCTGTCGTTCACCACCGAGAACAGCCACGGCATCGAGCAGCAGGTGCTGCCCACCTACGCGGTGATCTGCTGCCCGGCCTTCGGGGCAGCCGGCAAGGTGGGAACGTTCAACTGGGCCATGCTGCTACACGGCTCGCAGGAAATCCGGCTGCACGCGCCGTTGCCGGCCGCGGGGAAGCTGTCGGTGGTCACCGAGGTCGCCGACATCCAGGACAAGGGCGAGGGCAAGAACGCGATCCTCGTGTTGCGCGGCCGGGGCACCGACCCGGATTCGGAGAAGCTGATCGCCGAGACGCTCACCACCCTCGTGATCCGCGGCGAGGGCGGATTCGGCGGCGTGCCGGGCCAGCGCCCGGTGGCCCCGGAGATCCCGGACCGCGAACCCGACGCCCGGGTCGCCCTGCCCACCCGGGAGGATCAGGCGTTGATCTACCGGCTCTCCGGTGACCGCAACCCGCTGCACAGCGACCCGTGGTTCGCCCGCGAGCTCGCCGGCTTCCCCAAGCCGATCCTGCACGGCCTGTGCAGTTACGGGGTCGCGGGCCGCGCGCTGGTCGCCGAGGCCGACGGCGGGACCGCCGCCAACGTCACCTCGATCGCCGCGCGGTTCACCTCGCCGGTGTTTCCCGGCGAGACGCTGACCACGCTCATCTGGCGCACCGAGCCGGGCAAGGCGGTGTTTCGCACCGAGGCCTCGGGGGCCGAGGGCAGCGGCCCGCGGGTGGTCCTCGACGACGGCGCCGCGGAATACGTACAGGCTTAGGGCGATAGCTTGCGCGCCAGGCGGGCGGTGAACTCGCCGGCCTGCGCGGGGCTGTCCAGCGCGAATCGCGCCGCGGTGGCGCGGTCGCCGTCGTCGTAGTGCCGCACCAGGATTGGCACGCCGCCGTCGCCGACCGCGTCGAACGCGTCCTCGTCGGTGATGTCGTCGCCGAGGTAGACCGGGGTCCGGGCGCCGGGTTCGGCCTCGGTTAGGTGATCGAGCACCCAGCGCAGCGTTTTGCCCTTGTCCCAATCCAGGTCCGGGCGCAGCTCGATGACCTCCCGGCCGGTGGTCACCCGGAGGCCGTCGCGCCGGCCGGCTGCGCGCACCGCGGCCGCCACCTCGCCGACGCGGTCGCGTCCGGCATTGCGGTAGTGCACGGCGACACCAAAGCGCTTGTGCTCCACCACCACTCCCGGGATGGAGCCGAGTCGCTCGCGCAGCTCGCCGGCGGCGGCCTCCAGCACCGGGATGGCCGCGGCGGCGTCGTCGTTCTGGTGGTGCGCGCCGTCGGGCGCGGTCAATTCGAACCCGTGGCTGCCGGCATACCAAATCCCGGGAACCCCAACGCGTTTCGTCACGTCGGCCAGATCACGGCCGGACAGAATCGCCACCGGGCAGCCGGTCGCCAGCTGCCGCAGCGCCTCGGTGGCGCCGTCGACCGGGACGGCCGCGTCCGGGTCGTTGACGATGTCGGACAGCGTGCCGTCGAAGTCGAAGAACACCGCGGGCCGCCGCGCGGCCAGGTCGTCGAGGGCCGTCAGCGCGTCGGGCAGCTGCGACATCCGGCGGTCCCCGGTGCGCACGGTGATCTGGTGCAGGTCGGCGACCACCGCGTCGGCGCCGGCATCTCGCAGCGCGTCGCCGCGCCCCTCATCGACGCCGATGACGAGTGCGAATCCGCCGGCGCGTGCGGCCGCGACGCCCGCTTCGTCGGGTGTGACGACCGCGCATCGGCCGGGCCGGACCTGCAGCCGGCGGGCCGCCTCCGACGGGTCCTCGGTGTAGACGGCGGCGCCCACCCCGGCCACGCGCAACTTGCCCTCCAGGCTGGGGTCCGGCGCGTGGAACAGCACCGCGTCATGGCGGCGCGGGTCGATGACGACCAATCCCGACTGTGGCACGACCCCACCTTCTCACGGTGGCAGGCCGGTCGGGGAGTGGGTCAGTGCCGGGCTTGCCCCGGCGCGGGCGGGCGGGCGCCCGGCGCGCCGGCCGGGCACCCCCCCCGCGCCCCCCCCCCCCCCCCCTAAACCACACAAAAAACACACAAAAAGCAAGACAA
>NZ_LZIX01000068.1:0-24044 GCF_001666955.1 Mycobacterium sp. E735
CCCAGCCCGCCGCAGGGTGTCTGGCACGTTGGGCCCCTGCCCATTCGCGCGTACGCGCTGTTCATCATCACCGGGATCGTGGTGGCGCTGTTGATCGGCGCCCGCCCACCAGCCCGAACGGCACCACCCACAACGCGATGTCATAGATGACGCCGCGCTGTCCGCCGCGGGCCTCCCAGCGGCGGTCGCCGATCAACAGCGCCACCACGATCCCGGTGATGATGAACAGCGCGTACGCGCGAATGGGCAGGGGCCCAACGTGCCAGACACCCTGCGGCGGGCTGGGCATCTGGGGCGCGGTGGCGCTCGGCTGTGTGGGCGGGTGGATCGGGTGCCGGCGGCACGGCATTCCGCTGCCCGCCTTCGCCGACGCGGTGGCCCCGGGACTCGTCCTGGCGCAGGCCATCGGCCGGCTGGGCAACTATTTCAACCAGGAGCTCTACGGCCGCGAAACCACCCTGCCGTGGGGTCTGGAGATCTTCTACCGCCGCGACCCATCGGGATACGTCGACCCGCATTCGCTGGACGGTGTCTCGACGGGTCAGGTGGCACTCGTCGTGCAGCCGACCTTTCTGTACGAATTGATTTGGAACGTCCTGGTTTTCGCCATCTTGATCTACGCGGACCGGCGATTCGCGCTGGGCCACGGGCGACTGTTCGCGCTGTATGTGGCCAGCTACTGCATCGGGCGGTTCGGCGTCGAGCTGCTCCGCGACGACACCGCCACCCATATCGCGGGCATCCGGATCAATTCGTTCACATCGACTTTCGTGTTCATCGGGGCCGTGGTGTACATCATGGTGGCGCCGAAGGGACGGGAGGCCCCCGAGAGCCTGCGCGGCAAGGAGGCCGAGGAATCGGTGGCAGAGGAGCCGGCGGACGAGCTTGCGACCGTCGCCGCCGGGTCGTCGACGGCGGCGGGCGCGGCGGGCACCGAATCCGCCGACGCCGCGGAAACGGACAAGGACGACGCAGCCGACGAGGCCGACGAGCCGGAAACCGCGGAGGCCGAGACGGTCAGTGCCGAGGCGGCGGAGCCCGGGGAAGCCGAAGCCGAAGAGTCCGAGGCTGAAACCGAAGAGGTCGACGAAGAAGAGCCCCAAGCCGAAAAGGCCGAAGAGGCCGACGAAGAAGAACCCGAAGAGGCGGAAGAGCCCGAAGCCGAAGACGCCGAAGCCGAAGAGGCCGAAGCCGAAGACGCCGAAGAGGCGGAAGAGCCCGAAGCCGAAGAGCCCGAAGCCGAAGAGCCCGAAGCCGAAGAGCCCGAAGCCGAGGAACCCGAAGCCGCCGAACCCGAGCCAAAGCCGGCACAGGACTCGGCCGAACCGGCCTCGGCCGCCGAGCCGTACACGACGCCACGCAGCCGCTGGAGGCTGCGAAGGAATCGGCCGTCGAACCGCTAGCGGCCGGCTCGGTCTGGCATGCTGAGAACGTGACGCAACCGCATTCCGCCGGCCAAGCGGTGGAACGGCGTCACGGCCCGGGCCGTTACGTCGCCGCCGGCACCGCCGCACTGCTCGGCGGCGCGTTGGGCTACGTCGGGCTGGTCGACCCGCACAACACGAATTCGTTGTATCCGCAATGCCCCTTCAAGTGGCTCACCGGGTGGAACTGCCCGTTCTGCGGGGGCCTGCGGATGACCCACGACCTGTTGCACGGCCACCTGGCCGCCGCCGTCAACGACAATGTTTTCCTGCTGGTCGGCATCCCGATGCTGGCCGGATGGTTACTGGTTCGCCGTGGCCGCGGCAAAGCCGCGCTGTCGACGGCGGCCTGGCTGACCATGGTGCTGGCCGTCATCGCGTGGACGGTGGTGCGTAACCTGCCCGGCTTCCCGCTGTTTCCGGCGATTCAGAGTGGGTAGCCGCTCGCGGCGCGACAACCCGTTAAGTCGGACCGTGGGGGGCCCACGCGACTATGCTGGGTCGGCGTGAGTAGACGCGGAAAGATCGTCTGCACCCTTGGCCCTGCGACAAATTCGGACGAGCTGATTCTGGCGCTGGTCGAGGCGGGAATGGACGTCGCCCGCTTGAACTTCAGCCACGGCGACTACTCCGACCACAAGGCCGCCTACGAGCGGGTGCGGGCCGCTTCCGACACCACCGGCCGCGCGGTCGGTGTGCTCGCCGACCTCCAGGGGCCGAAGATCCGGCTGGGCCGTTTCGCCACCGGGTCCACGTATTGGGCCGACGGCGAAACCGTGTGCATCACCGTCGCGGACTGCGAGGGCACCCACGACCGCGTGTCGACCACCTACAAGAGGCTGGCGGCGGACGCCGCGGTCGGTGACCGGGTGCTGGTCGACGACGGCAACATCGGACTGGTCGTTGCAGGCATCGATGGCGACGACGTGATCTGCACCGTCACCGAGGGTGGCCCGGTCAGCAACAACAAGGGCATGTCACTGCCGGGGATGAATGTGACCGCTCCGGCCTTGTCGGAGAAGGACATCGAGGATCTCACGTTCGCATTGGATCTCGGTGTGGACCTTGTCGCTCTGTCCTTCGTGCGCTCGCCGTCCGACGTCGAGCTGGTGCACGAGGTGATGGACCGGGTCGGGCGGCGGGTGCCGGTGATCGCCAAGCTGGAAAAGCCGGAAGCCGTCGACAATCTGGAAGCGATCGTGCTGGCCTTCGACGCCATCATGGTGGCCCGCGGTGACCTCGGCGTCGAGCTGCCGCTGGAAGAGGTGCCGCTGGTGCAGAAGCGGGCCATCCAGATGGCCCGGGAGAACGCCAAACCCGTCATCGTGGCGACCCAGATGCTCGACTCCATGATCGAGAACTCCCGGCCGACGCGCGCCGAGGCCTCCGACGTCGCCAACGCCGTGCTCGACGGCGCCGACGCGGTGATGCTGTCTGGCGAGACGTCGGTGGGAAAGTACCCGCTGGCGGCCGTGCGGACCATGGCGCGGATCATCTGCGCCGTCGAGGACAACTCCACCGCCGCCCCGCCGCTGACGCACGTGCCGCGCACCAAGCGCGGGGTGATCTCCTACGCCGCCCGCGACATCGGCGAGCGCCTGGACGCCAAGGCGCTGGTTGCCTTCACCCAGTCCGGCGACACCGTCAAGCGGCTGGCGCGCCTGCACACCCCGCTGCCGCTGCTTGCGTTCACGGCGTGGCCCGAGGTCCGCAGCCAACTCGCCATGACCTGGGGCACCGAGACGTTCATCGTCCCGATGATGACGTCCACCGACGGCATGATCCGTCAGGTCGACAAGTCACTGCTGGAACTGGGTCGCTACAAGCGCGGTGACCTGGTGGTGATCGTGGCCGGCGCGCCACCTGGCACAGTAGGGTCGACAAACCTCATCCATGTGCACCGCATCGGGGAGGACGACGTCTAGCCCGACGACGATGCGGTCCGCGTAGCGGACCGAGGAGGAGTCGGGCAATGAAGCCAGCCCGACGACGATGCGGTCCGCCTAGCGGACTGAGGAGGAGTCGGGCAATGAAGCCAGCCCGACGACGATGCGGTCCGCCTAGCGGACTGAGGAAAAGCCGGGCGATGAAGCTAGCCCGTCCGGGCGGGCCATCGAGCCAAGGAGAGGCCGCGATCAGCACCGATTCCGATTTCAAGGAACTGCTTGCGACCCTCGACCTCACCCGGGTCGCCGACGACCGTTTCGTCGGGTCTCATCCCACCAAGAACCCGATGCGCACGTTCGGGGGCCAGCTGATGGCCCAGTCGTTCGTCGCGAGCAGCCGCACCCTGGTCCGGGGGGACCTGCCGCCCAGCGCGCTGTCCGTGCACTTCGTCAACGGGGGCGACACCGCCAAGGACATCGAATTCCACGTCACGCGGCTGCGCGACGAGCGGCGCTTCGCCAATCGGCGCGTGGACGCCGTGCAGGACGGCGTGCTGCTGTCCTCCGCGATGATCTCCTACATGTCCGGCGGCCCGGGCCTCGAGCACGGTGTGGACCCGCCGCAGGTCGGCGAGCCCGAAACGCAGCCGCCGATCAGCGAGCTGCTGCGCGGCTACGAGGAAACCGTTCCGCACTTCGTCAACGCCCTGCAGCCGATCGAGTGGCGCTACACCAACGACCCGGCGTGGGTGATGCGGCAGAAGGGCGATCGGCTGCCGCACAACCGGGTCTGGATGAAGGCCGGCGGCAAACTGCCGGACGACCCGGTCCTGCACACCGCGACCATGGTGTACTCCTCGGACACCACGGTGCTGGACTCGGTGATCACCAGGCATGGGCTGTCCTGGGGGTTCGACCGTATCTTCGCCGCCTCCGCCAACCATTCGGTGTGGTTTCACCGGCAGGTCAACTTCGACGACTGGGTGTTGTATGCGACATCGTCGCCGGTGGCCGCGGATTCGCGCGGGCTCGGCACCGGCCATTTCTTCGACCGCTCCGGGCAGCTGCTCGCCACGGTGGTGCAAGAAGGGGTGCTGAAATACTTTCCGCCCACCCGCCGATAGACCGGGTGAATACCCGCAGGACATCGCCATGATTTGGGCCCGTCAGGGCCCGGACCGGGCGTAAGTTCATAGCAGCCGGGTATTCGGTGCAGTGGCGGCAGACAGCCGCCCAGCTGGAATGACAGCGCATCGGGAGGTGAGTGTGAGCGGGCCGTTGGTCGACGCCTCAGCGAAGGCTCGCGGGCGGGAACGCGTGGTCGTCTCGGTCGATTCGCGGGCCGCCCGGCTGATCGGGGCCCTGGCGCTGTTGAGTGCCACCTGCTGGTTGGCCGAGATCCTCGTTCGCCACCATCACCAGCCCGCGTGGCACTACACGGATCGGCTGGCCTGGTCGCTGACGGTGCTGGTGGCGGTGGCGTGGATCGCGCGCGGCATCTTCCTGGGCCGTCCCGTGACGGCCCTGCACGCCGCCGCGGCCGCCGGGTTCGTGCTGGCCGGCCTGGGGCTGCACGTGCTGTCCTTCGATCTGCTCGGCGACCTGGTGATCGCCGGTTCCGGCGTGATCCTGATGTGGCCGACGGCGTCGCACCCGCGTCCCGGGGATCTGCCCCGGATCTGGGGGTTGATCCAGGCCACCAAAGACGACCCGCTGGCGCCGTTCGCGATGCAGACCGGCAAGAGCTACCACTTCACCGCCGACGGGGGCGCGGCGCTGGCCTACCGGACGCGCCTGGGCATCGCGGTGGTCGGCGGCGACCCGATCGGCGACGAGACCCGATTCCCCGAACTGGTCGCCGACTTCGCCGCCATGTGCCACGCCCATGGATGGCGGATCGCGGTCGTGGGTTGCAGCGAGCGGAGGCTCGGATTGTGGAGCGACGCCGCGCTGCTCGGACAGTCGTTGCGCGCCGTGCCGATCGGTCGCGACGTGGTCGTCGACGTAGCCACTTTCGACATGGTGGGCCGCAAGTTCCGCAACCTGCGCCAGGCGGTGAAGCGCTCGCACAACTGCGGCATCACCACCGAGATCGTCTCTGAACAGGAGCTCACCAGTGAGCAACTGGCCGAGCTGACCGAGGTGGTGCGGGCGTCGAGCAAGGCGGCACACACCGAACGCGGGTTCCACATGAACCTCGACGGCGTGCTGGAGGGACGCTTCCCCGGCATCCAGCTGATCCTCGCCCGGGACGCCTCGGGCACCGTGCAGGGCTTCCACCGGTATGCGACGGCCGGCGGCGGCAGCGACATCACCCTCGACGTGCCGTGGCGCAGGCGCGGGGCCCCCAACGGCATCGACGAGCGGCTCAGCATCGACATGATCATGGCCGGCAAAGAGATTGGCGCACAACGGCTTTCTCTTGCCTTCGCGGCGTTCCCGGAGATCTTCGACGAGAAGAACCGCAGCCGCGCCCAGCGCGTTTTCTATCGGCTGATCCACGTCCTCGACCCATTGATCGCGCTGGAGTCGCTCTACCGGTACGTGCGTAAGTTCCACGCGCTCGACGCCCGGCGCTACGCCCTGGTGTCGATGACCCAGATCGTCACGCTGTTGATCGTCTTACTGTCGCTGGAGTTCATGCCGCGCCGGCGACATCTCTGAGGGCGTCCACGCGCAGTTCGCCACACCCGATGCCGTCGGGTAGGTGGTGGGTGGCCACCACCACGGTGCGGGCGGCGGCCACCAGCTCAGAATCCGGTCCGAGCAGGTCACGCAGGATCGATTGGGCGTCGGCCGCGTCCAGGTGCTCGGTGGGCTCGTCGAGCAACAGAATCCGGGCGGGTGAGAGCACGGCGCGCGCCAGCAGCAGCCGCCTGCGCTGACCGCCCGAAAGCGCCTGCGCCCCACCGGTCAGCACCGTCGACAGGCCGTCGGGCAGACCCGCGAGCCACGCGCCAAGCCCGACCGCATCCAGGGCGGCCGCCAGTTCGTCGTCCCGGCAGTCGCCCCGGGCGACCAGCAGGTTGTCTCGGACGGTGGTGGCGAACACGTGCGCGTCCTCAGCGAAAAAGCCGACCGCGCGCCGTAATTCCCCTTCCTCGAACTCTAAGAGGTCGGTGCCGCCGAGCGTCACCCGTCCCTGCAGCGGGGGGAGCAGCCCGGCGAGCGTCATCAACAGCGTGGTCTTGCCGGAGCCGCTGGCGCCGGTAACGGCCAGCCGGGCACCCGGGGGCAGGTCGAGCGTGATGCGGTTCGAGCGGGTGGCCTCGGTGTGGCCGGAGTGAATGTCGGCCGACAATACTGCGGTCGGCTCGGGCGGGGCCGCCGCCGTGGGGTTTTCGGGTTGCGCGTGATCGGTCGCCGTCAGGTCGAGCAGCCGGCGCGCGGCGATGCGCGACCGCGTCAGCTGGACCGCGGCGGCCGGCAACGGTGTCATCGCCTCGAAGGCGGAGAGCGGCAACAACATCAGGACGGCCAGGGTGGTGGGCGCGACCGACGGCGCCAACCCGATGCCGGCCACCACGGCGCCGAGCACGCTGACCCCGATCGCGGCGGTGGGCACGGCCTCGGCGAAGGCGGCCGGCCTGGCCGCGGCATCGAGCGCGGCGCCCCACGCCCGTTGACGGCGTTGGGATTCGGCGATGACGCGGGGGAGCACGCCGGCCACGCGAAGCTCGGGCGCGTGCTCGAGGGCGACCATCGCCGAGGTGTCCCGCTCGGAATGATGCTGCCGGGCAACGCTTTCCTGCCGGGCCGCGGCCCTGGCCGCAAACCGCGGCGCGACGAAGCCGGTAAGCAGCAGGCAGATCGCCAGGACCGCCCCCGCCTGCGGCGAGATGGCCGCCACCACGGCGGTCGCCGCCAGCCCCAGCACTGCGGCGACCCCGATCGGCACCACGGCACGCACCAGCACGTTGGCCAGTTCGTCGACGTCGGAGCCCACGCGTGCCACCAGCTCGCCGCTGTGCAGTCGGACCGCGGCCGCCGCGGGCCCGCGGGCCAGCCGATCGTAGATCCGCGCCCGGGCGGTGCCGGCGGCCCGCAGCGCGGCGTCGTGGGTGACCAAACGCTCGCAGTAGTGCAACACGGCCCGCGAGATGGCGAACGCGCGCACCGCGACGGCCGCGACCGAGAGGTCCAGCACCGGCGGCATCTGCCAGGCCCGCGTGATCAGCCAGGCCGAGACACCGGCCAGCGCCAGCGCGCTGCCCAGCGACAGCACGCCCAGCGCGATCGCCGCCACGATGCGGGCGAGCCTCGGGCGCAGCAGCGGCGCGGCCGCCCGGAGCGGATCAGACTGCGGCATAACGCGCCCCACTGTCGGCGGCCACCTCCACCACCCGGTCACCGATGGCCAGCACCGGCTCGCGGTGCCCGACGACCACGACGGTCGCACCGGCGCGGGCACGCTCCACGATGGCCCGCAGCACGCGTCGCTCGGCGCGGGCGTCCAGGTGCGCGGTGGGCTCGTCGAGCAACAGCACCGGCGCGGCCGACCCGAGCGCCCGGGCGAGGCCGAGCCGTTGCCGCTGCCCCAGCGAAAGGCCGACGCCGCCGCGGCCCAGCACGGTACCCAGCCCCTCCGGCAGGTCGGCCAACACCGCATCGAAACCCGAAGCCGCGCACGCCGTCTCCAGGTCGTCCAGCTCGCCGAACAGCATCAGATTGTCCCGCACCGTGCCCGGGACGAGCGCCGGGCGTTGCGGCAGCCAGGACAACTGCCGCCACCATGCGGCCGGCTCCAGGTCGGCGACGTCGATGCCGGCCACCGTCACGCGGCCCGACGTCGGTGCGGTGATCCCGGTGATCGCCTGCAGCGCCGTGCTTTTGCCGGCGCCGTTGCGTCCGGTCAATACCGTCACCGCGCCCGGCTCGATGAGCGCGGTGAGGTCGCGCGGCGCCTGACCGTCGCGCCCCGCGACGCTGAGCCCGTCGAGTCGGATCTCCGCCCCGCGGGCGGTGACGGTCCGATCCCCGGTCCGCGGGGGAGTCGGCTCGCCGATGAGGGCGAAGGCCTTGTCGGCGGCGGTCCTGCCGTCTTGGGCGGCATGGAATTCGACACCGATTCGGCGCAGCGGCCAGTAGACGTCGGGCGCCAGCAACAGCACCGTGAGGCCGGTCGCCAACGTCATCTCACCGAACACCAGCCGCAGTCCGATCCCCACCGCGATCAGCGCCACGCCCAGTGTCGCCAGCAATTCCAGCACCAGTGCCGACAAGAAGGCGATCCGGAGCGTGGCCATGGCCGAGCGGCGATGCGCCGCAGCGAGTTCGGCGATGCGCCGTTCGGGGCCGCGGGCGCGGCCCAGCGCCCGCAGCGTGGGGATGCCGGCGATGAGATCGAGCAGCCGCCCCTGCAGCGTCGTCATGGCGGCCAGGGCGGCCGCCGACCAGACGGCGGTGGCCAGGCCGATCAGCACCATGAATACGGGTATGAGCGGCAAGGTGATCGCCACGATCGCCGCCGATTTCAGGTCGTACAGCGCGACGACGGCGACGGTCGCCGGGGTCAGGATCCCGGCGAGCACGAGTGTGGGCAGATATCCGGTGAAGTAGGGACGCAGGCCGTCGAGACCCCGCGTGACCACCACGGCGGCGGCGTCCCGTTGGGCGGCGAGTTCACCGGGCTGCCGGGCGGTCACCGCCGTCAGCACCTGACCGGACAGGTCGGCGATGACCGCGCTGGCGCCGCGCTGGCCCAACCGGGCCTGCAGCCACTGTGCCAGCGTGCGAAGCGTCCACAGCAGCACGAGAATCGACAGCGGTCCCATCCAGGCGTGCAGGCCGCGCGCCGAGTGATCGCCGACGGCGCGGGCGACGACGTTCGCCAGCACGATCGCCGAGCCGATCGCGCACCCGGAGATCACCACGCCGCAGCAGATGGTCGCGGTCAGGTAGCGGCGCAACGCGATCGATGCCCGCCACAGCCGCGGGTCCAACGGGCCCCGCGCTCTCGAACCGGGTGGCGAGTCGGTCGCGCTCAGGACACCCGCCTCGCCAGGCCGATGGACGGCGGGATCCGATCCGCCGAGATTCGTTGCCGGAACACCCAATACGTCCACGCCTGGTACACCACCGTCAGCGGAGCCATGAAGGCCGTCACCCACGTCATGACCTTGAGGGTGTAGGGCGTCGACGAGGCGTTGTAGATGGTCAGGCTCCACTGCTTGTTCAGCGTCGAGGGCACCAGGTTCGGGTAGAGCACGCCGAACAGCAGGATCACCACCGACAGGACGACCGTCGCGGTGCAGGCGAACGCCCAGCCGTCGGACAGGCGCCGCCACACCAGCAGCACCGCCGCCAGCTGCGCCACCACCGCCACCGCGAGCACCAGCCAGGTCCAGTCCTTGCCATGGGCGAGTTGCGTCCAGATCCCAAACGCCGCAACCAGTCCGGTCACCGGAAGCGACAGCCACACCGCCAGCCGGTGGGCGTCGTCGCGGATGGCGCCGGAAGTCTTCAGTGAGATGAACACCGCGCCGTAGAACAGGAACAGCCCGGCGGTGGCCAAGCCGCCCAGCAGCGTATAGGCGTTCAGCACGTCCGTGATCGACAGGTGGACCTGGCCGTCGGCGTCCACCGGCAGGCCGCGGACCAGGATGGCGAAGGCCACCCCCCACAGGATCGCCGGCAGCCAGGATCCGGCCGCGATGCCGAAATCGGCCCAGCCCCGCCACCTCGTGTCGTCGATCTTGCCGCGCCATTCGATCGCCACGGCCCGCAAAATCATGCCGAACAGGATGGCCAGCAGCGGCAGGTACAGCGTCGAGAACACCGTGGCGTACCAGCCCGGGAAGGCGGCGAACATCGCTGCGCCGCCGACGATCAGCCAGACCTCGTTGCCGTCCCAGATCGGGCCGATGGTGTTGAGCGCGGTGCGTCGGATCGGCTCGGGCTCACCGATGCCGACGCGCGCGAGCGGTTCCATCAGCATGCCCACGCCGAAGTCGAAGCCCTCCAGAACGAAGAAGCCGAGGAACAGCAATCCGATTATGCCGAACCACAATTGCTGCAGTCCCATCGGTCAGCTCCCTTCCTGAGTGCCTGGATCCAGGGCTAGTACGCGAACGAAAGCGGGGCCACCTCGTCGTCGCCGGGCGCCGGCGGGGGAGCCGGCTCGGCGTCGTGCTCCCGCGGCCCTTCGGTGATGTAGCGCTTGAGCAGGAAGAACCAGATGACCGCAAGCACCGCATAGACCAGGGTGAAGGTCACCAGCGACGTGATGACCATGCCGGGCACATGGTTGGACACGGCCTCGTGGACGGTGAACCGAACCTGTTGGTCGCCGGTCGGATTCGGGGCGACGATCCAGGGTTGCCGGCCCATTTCGGTGAACACCCACCCGGAGATGTTCGCCAGGAACGGCGTGGGAATCGTCAGCAGCGCCAGCCAGGAGAACCAGCGTTGGTTGGGCACCCGGCCGCCGCGGGTGAGCCACAGCGCCGCGAGCGCGAACAGGATGGGCACCGCCAGGAAACCGATCATCGCGCGGAACGACCAGTAGGTGACGAACAGGTTGGGCCGGTAGTCATTCGGGCCGAATCGCTGTTCGAAGTCCTGCTGGATATTGCGGACGCCCTGCAACGTCACGCCGCTGGTCCGGCCCTCGGCGAGGAACGGCAGCACGTAGGGAACCTCGATCACCCGGGTGACGCTGTCGCAGTTGTTGTGCGTGCCGACGGTGAGGATCGAGAAGTCCGGGTCGGTTTCGGTGCCGCACAACGATTCCGCCGACGCCATCTTCATCGGTTGCTGAACGAACATCAGCTTGCCCTGGCGGTCGCCAGTGAAGAACAGGCCGACGGCGGCGAGCAGCACGACCCAGCAGCCCAGGATGACCGCGGGCCGAAACATGGTGCGCGCGTTCGATTCGGCGGCGGGGGTGGCGGTTTCCGGGCGGCGGGACCGGACCAGGAACCACGCGCCGACGGCCGCGACGAACGTCGCCGCGGTCAGCAACGAGCCGGTCACCGTGTGGGTAAACGCCCACCGCGCAGTGTTATTGCCCAGCAGCGCGGTGATGCTGTCCAGCTCGGCCCGGTGCGTGGCCGGGTTGTAGTGCGCGCCGACCGGATGTTGCATGAACGAGTTCGCCACGATGATGAAGAACGCGGACACGTTGACGCCGATCGCGACGATCCAGATGCAGGCCAGATGGACCAGTCTCGGCAGGCGGCCCCAGCCGAAGATCCACAACCCGATGAAGGTGGACTCGAAGAAGAACGCGAACAACCCCTCCATGGCCAGGGGCGCGCCGAAGATGTCGCCGACGAACCGCGAATACTCCGACCAGTTCATCCCGAATTGGAACTCCTGGACGATCCCCGTCGCCACGCCGATGGCGAAGTTGATCAGGAACAACTTGCCGAAGAACTTGGTGAGGCGGTACCACGCGACGTTGTCGGTGACCACCCACACCGTCTGCATGACAGCGAGCAGCGGCGCCAGGCCGATCGTGAGCGGCACGAAGATAAAGTGGTAGACGGTCGTGATACCGAACTGCCACCGTGAAATATCGACGACATTCATCTGTCATCTCCCGAAACAGCGGAGCCGTGGGCACGGCTACTACGAAGTGTAGTAGAAGGGTCAGGGCCGGCGCTAGCGAGAGCCGCCGTCATGAGGTCAGTGTCTTGGAAGCCTTGCGGATGCCGAAGGACGAGACGATCTCGAAGACGCCGATGACGACGAACCACACCCCGACCACGAGCGCCAGCGTGACAATCGATTCGAGCGGCGACGCCAGCACGACAATGCCCGCAAGCAGGCTGATCACCCCGATGAAGATCGACCATCCCCGCCCCGGAAGCAGCGGGTCCTGAATGGCCGAAACCGTCGTGCCGACGCCGCGGAAGATGAATCCGATGCCAATCCAGATGGCCAGCAACAGGATTGCGTAACCCTGACCGAAATGGCGAAAAGCCAACAGCGCCAAGATGAGTGACGCGGCGCCGCTGATGAAAAGCAGAATCCGGCTGCCCGCCGAGACGTGCAGGGTGAACGCGAAGAACACCTGGGCGGCGCCGCTGATCAACAGATAGATTCCGAAGGCGACCGCGGCGACCAGGATCGTCTTTCCCGGCCACGCCAACACCAACACGCCGAGCGCCAGCGACAGGATTCCCGATAACAGGGCCGATTTCCACAGATGCGGCAACAGACTTGGAGCAGGGGGAGGTCCGGGTGTGGTTTGCATGGCCGCAGTGTGACACAAACGCCGCCCCGGGTATAGGGCACTTCGGCTACACGTGGGCGGTGCGCGAATCCGCGGCCAGCAGGTCGCTGTTTTCCTCGCCGGATTCGCCGGCCGCCTTGCGCCCGATCAGATACCAGGTGCGCATGACGCCTTTGCCTTTGACGTCGATGTGGCCGCGCTCCTGCAAGACGAACTCATCCTTGAGACGCTCGTACATGGCTTCGGGCACCTGAATTCGGCCGACCGAGTCGGTGGTCTCCATCCGAGACGCGACGTTGACGGCGTCCCCCCACACGTCATAAAAGAAGCGGCGAGAACCCACGACGCCGGCGACCACGGGCCCGCACGCCATGCCCACCCGCAGCGGGACCTCGTTGCCGTGCGGATCCTTCAGTCCGGCGGCGGCATTGGCCATGTCGAGGGCGAAGTCCGCGAGCGCCTGCGCGTGATCGGGGCGGGCGCGCGGCACCCCGCTGACCACCATGTAGGAGTCCCCGCTGACTTTGATCTTCTCGAGCCCGTGCTTGTCCACCAGCGCGTCGAAGGCGCCGTAGAGGCGGTCGAGGAAGCGCACCAGGTCGGCCGGGGCCGTGGCACTGGCCCGTTCGGTGAATCCGACGATGTCGGCGAACAGGACGGAGGCAACGTCGTACTTGTCGGCGATGACGCTGCGGTCCGGCTCCTTGAGCCGCTCGGCGATGCTGGCCGGCAGCATGTTGGCCAGCAGCGCTTCGGAGCGCTCGTACTGGGCCTCCATCACGGCCTCGGCGCGGGCGGTGTCGCGCAGGGCGAACCACACCGTCACGACGACCATCACGACGCTCGAGATCGCGGTGATGACGAAACCGGCCGACTGGGCCCACGCGGGCTGCAAGCCGGTGTCGCGGGGGATCAGGAACTCGACGGCGATGATCAGGCCCGCGGCGACGGCCGCCAGTGCGGACGCCAAGACGATGTGCTCGATTCCCAGCAGGAGCACGACGATGCAGGCGCCGACCAGGAAGAAGAACTGAGCGCCCGACCCGGTGCCGACGTCGACGCAGCTGGCGAAGACCGACACGTAGGCCGCGCCCAAAAACGTGAGCGGGGCTACGAGTTCGCCGAAGCGCTGCAGCCACGGGACCATCGCGAAGACCATGGCGCCGAGGACGTTGATCGAGCTCACCTGCCACAGCCAGGATCCGCCCAGGATCTGCACCAGGACGAAGCTCACGCTCACCAGGACGGCCAGCCATGCGGTGATGGTCAAGATCCGGGCGCGGCGCGCGGCGCTGGCGACGTAGTGCTGGTTGCGGTCGCGGGTCTGCGCCCGCACCGCAGCCACGCAGTCCGGGCGTCTCGGCTCGCCAACTGACATCGGTGGGGCACCGCACTTCTTAGCCGCCACGTTCAAACTGTAACCCGCTGAGCTCGGGTTTGTCGGCCCGTCGGCCGGCGAATTGGGGCTCCGGCGCCGCACCGGGTGCCGACCGATGGGTGGCGTCAGCATGACCGGAAAAAAATTGTAAAAAGAATTTTCCGGCTGGAGGGTTTTACAAAATTTTCTGGCGTGTTATTAAACATATGTCGGGCTGTGATGTGGGTCATATGTTCCTCTAATGCGGGGGTGCGGGATGGCAAGTCTGCGCAGCAGGATTGGGATCGCGCTAATGCTTGCGTGCACCGCTGCGGCAACTCCCGCATGCGGGGTGGGGTGCGGCGGCGCGGCCTCGCTGTTGCGGGTGGCCACCGACTCCATGCAGAATGATCCGATGCAGGTCAACGTGGTGCACTCCGAGGAACAGGTGTGCATCAGCCGCTAACGCGGCGGCCACTCCGTACCGGCGCCCGGCTCGCCCGAGGTCGCTGAGCGGCGCCCACGCGAGGGGTCGATGGGGGCCGTTGTTAATTATGTTTCGGCGGGGTGAGCCGCCGGTTAGCGAAAATAATATGAATTCAACATGAGCCCCCGCGCCGCCGTTGAACGCAATGTCCACACTAAATTGTGCGCGGTATTCAATTCGGCCTTATTCCATACCTTTGGCACGCATTTCGCGCGTTTCCCAAGCCGGAGGCTTGCTGCCCGCCGCGGAGGCGCAACATCGGTATCGGAGAAGCCCACATCGGCCCCGAGCGGTTTGCCACGAGGCGCGGGACGCTCGCTTGCGGGCCGGTGACTGCGCGCCGCCCGGGCGGCCGGTCCGTAGGCATGGCCGGACCCGGGGCCAACGAGAGGTGTGACGACCATGCTCACCGGGAAACCCTCAACGGCGTGTGCGTGGTATAGGACGGTGGAGGGGTCAGGCCATGATGCTGCGCCGAATGTTGGCTGGCGCGCTGCTGGTGTTGGTTGTCGCCGGCTACGTCGCCGCGGCCCGGCCAACGCGCGCCGCGCGGCGCTACGACGCTGACGGCCCCGTGGCCGCGGCGTGTGTCCTGCATCAGGTCAGAGATCCGCAGTACCAGCGCTTGGAAGTGTCGCCCGAGTCGGGTCAGCTCGAGGAGTGTTATCGCGGCCAATCGTGGACGGGGCGTCCCACCGTGGATGTGTGGGCGGCGGTCATGACCACGGTGGTCGTGACCGCGCTCGCCCTGATGGTGAGCCTGCTGCACGTGGTGACCGCGAACGATCGGCGCGACCGCGGCAGGCAACGCCATACGACGTGAGGCGCACGCAGGGGCACCCGCCGCCCTGCGGTTCGTGGTGCCCTCGGTGGGATTCGAACCCACACTGGACGGGTTTTGAGTCCGTTTCCTCTGCCAGTTGGGATACGAGGGCTTACCCGGCCTCATACGTTAGAGGCAGCCTCCCACCATAAAGGATTTGGTGCCGGGCCCCGTCTCACCGCCCCCGAGGTCGCTGGTTCGAGGCGTTCACGACACAATGTCCGTCATGACAGGCCCCACGACCGACACCGACGCCGCTGTGCCGCGCCGGGTCCTGATCGCCGAGGACGAAGCGCTCATCCGACTGGACCTCGCCGAGATGCTGCGAGAGGAGGGTTACGAGATCGTCGGGGAGGCCGGCGACGGCCAGGAAGCCGTCGAGTTGGCCGAGCGCCATCGGCCCGACCTGGTGATCATGGACGTCAAGATGCCGCGCCGCGACGGGATCGACGCGGCGGCGGAGATCGCCAGCAAGCGCATCGCCCCGATCGTGGTCCTGACCGCATTCAGCCAGCGGGACTTGGTCGAACGCGCCCGCGACGCCGGCGCGATGGCCTACCTGGTCAAGCCCTTCACGATCAGCGACCTGATTCCGGCCATCGAGCTGGCCGTGAGCCGCTTCGCCGAAATCAGTGAGCTGGAGCGCGAAGTGGCGACGCTGTCCGAGCGGCTGGAGACCCGCAAGCTCGTCGAGCGCGCCAAGGGGCTACTGCAGACCAAGCAGGGCATGACCGAGCCCGAGGCGTTCAAGTGGATTCAGCGCGCCGCGATGGACCGGCGGACCACCATGAAGCGGGTCGCCGAAGTCGTCCTGGAAACGCTGGACACCGACGACGATTAGCGCCAGGCCGTCGAGCGTGCGCTCAGGGCGACGACATGCCGAATGAGGCCGCCGCCGTTGCACATTCGCCGTCGATGCGCCGTCAGCGCGCGACGATCACCGAGGAGCCGTGGCCGAACAGGCCCTGGTTCGCGGTGATGCCCACCGTCGCGTTCTCCACCTGCCGGCCGGTCGCCTGACCGCGCAGCTGCCAAGTCAGCTCGCAGACCTGGGCGATGGCCTGCGCGGGGATGGCCTCGCCGAAGCAGGCCAGGCCGCCCGAGGGGTTGACCGGGACCTTGCCGCCGATCGTCGTGGCGCCGCTGCGCAACAGCGCCTCGGCCTCACCCTTGGGGCAGAGCCCGAGGTGCTCGTACCAGTCGAGCTCGAGCGCGGTCGACAGGTCGTAGACCTCGGCCAGGCTGACGTCCTCGGGCCCGATGCCCGCCTCAGCGTAGGCCGCATCGAGGATCTGATCCTTGAACACCCGGTCCGGCGCGGGCACGGCAGCGGTGGAATCCGTTGCGATGTCGGGCAATTCGGGTAGGTGTTGGGGGTAACGCGGGGTGACCGTGCTGACGGCGCGTACCGAAGGGACGCCGTCGAGCGAGCCGAGGTGCTTGCGGGCGAACTCGGCGCTGGCCACGATCAGGGCCGCTGCGCCGTCGGAGGTGGCGCAGATGTCGAGCTGCCGCAGCGGGTCGGCCACCACCGGGCTGGCGAACACGTCGTCGGCCGAAGCCTCCTTGCGGTAGCGGGCATTCGGGTTCTGCAGGCCGTGGCGGGAGTTCTTGACCTTCACTTGGGCGAAGTCCTCGGCCGTCGCGCCGTAGAGGTCCATCCGCCGGCGGGCCAGCAGCGCAAAGTACACCGGGTTCATCGCGCCGATCAGGTGGAACCGCTGCCAGTCCGGGTCGTTCTTGCGTTCCCCGCCGACCGGGGCGAACGCGCCCTTGGGCGTGGTGTCGGCGCCGATGACCAGCGCGACGTCGCAGAAGCCGGCCAGGATCTGGGCGCGCGCACTCTGCAGTGCCTGCGAGCCGCTGGCGCACGCGGCGTAGCTCGAGCTGACCGGGACACCGTTCCAGCCGAGCTTCTGGGCGAACGTCGACCCCGCGATGAAGCCCGGGTAACCGTTGCGGATGGTGTCCGCGCCGGCGACCAACTGGATCTGCCGCCAGTCCAGGCCGGCTTCGGCCAGCGCGGCCCTGGCGGCGACGACCCCGTATTCGGTGAAGTCGCGGCCCCACTTGCCCCAGGGGTGCATGCCGGCGCCCAGGATGTAGAGCGGTTCAGGGCTCATGAGGCGATCCTCCACGCGTGCACGATGCGCTGCACGCCGTCGTCGTCGGTGAACAGCGGCATCGTGGTCAGCTCCATCTCCATGCCGACCTTCAAATCGGCGGCCAGCGTGCCCTCGACCACCTTGCCCAGCACGATCAGCCCTTCCTCAGCCAGCTCCACGGCGGCAATGGCGAAGGGCTCGAAGGGATCCGGGGCGGGGTAGGGCGGCGGCGGCGGATACCGGTTCTCCGTGTAGCTCCACAACTTGCCCCGCGTCGACAACGCGACGGCCTCCAGCGTGTCGCTGGCGCAGCCGGGGTTGGGGCAGTTGTTCTCCCGGGGCGGGAAGACGTAGGTGCCGCACTCCGGGCATTTGCCGCCGATCAGGTGCGGGTGGCCGCCTTCGTCGGTGGCGAACCATCCGTCGATCGCGGGCTCTTGGCTGGTGACCTCTGACACTCGGCCAGACTACCCAGGCCCAACACAAAACTGAAACGTGTTGCAGTTCTGCGGCAGCGCCTGGCTCGTCGGTCGGGGTGCCTAGAGTGATAGCCGTGCCCGCTCCGCCCGCTCAGAAGACCGAGGAACAAACCAAGCCGACACTGATGTTGCTCGACGGCAATTCGCTGGCGTTTCGGGCGTTCTACGCGCTGCCCGCCGAGAACTTCAAGACCCGCGGCGGCCTGACCACCAACGCGGTCTACGGCTTCACGGCGATGCTGATCAACCTGCTGCGCGACGAGGCCCCCACGCACGTCGCCGCGGCGTTCGACGTGTCCCGTCAGACGTTCCGCTCCGAGCGGTACCCCGAATACAAGGCGAACCGCTCGTCGACGCCCGACGAGTTTCACGGCCAGATCGACATCACCAAGGAAGTGCTGAACGCGCTGGGCATCACCGTGCTGGCCGAGCCCGGGTTCGAGGCCGACGACCTGATCGCGACGCTGGCCACCCAGGCCGAGAACGAGGGCTTCCGCGTCCTGGTGGTCACCGGCGACCGGGACTCCCTGCAGCTGGTCAGCGACGACGTGACCGTGCTCTACCCGCGCAAGGGCGTCAGCGAGCTCACCCGGTTCACGCCGGAGGCGGTCGTCGAAAAATACGGGTTGACCCCCACGCAATACCCGGACTTCGCGGCCCTGCGTGGCGATCCCAGCGACAACCTGCCCGGCATCCCGGGCGTGGGGGAGAAGACCGCGTCCAAGTGGATCGCCGAATACGGCTCGCTGCAGGGGCTGGTGGACAACGTCGAATCGGTGCGCGGCAAGGTCGGCGACGCGCTGCGGGCCAACCTCGCCGGCGTGATCCGCAACCGCGAGCTCACCGACCTGGTCAAGGACGTGCCGCTGGCGCAGACCCCGGACACGCTGCGCATGCTGCCGTGGGATCGCGACCAGATTCACCGCCTGTTCGACGACTTGGAGTTCCGGGTCTTGCGCGACCGGCTGTTCGACACGCTGGCCGCCGTCGAGCCCGAGGTCGACGCGGGATTCGACGTGCGCGGCGGGGCGCTGCAGCCCGGCGAGCTGGCCGTGTGGCTGGCCGAGCACAGCTCGGGCAAGCGGTTCGGCCTGGCGGTCGTCGGCACCCACTTGGCCTACGACGCCGACGCCACCGCGCTGGCCATCGTGTCCGCCGATGGCGAGGGCCGCTACATCGACACCTCCGCCCTGGATCCCGACGACGAGGCGGCGCTGGCGTCCTGGCTGGCCGATCCGGGTCCGCCCAAGGCGCTGCACGAGGCAAAGCTGGCGATGCACGACCTCGCCGGCCGGGGCTGGACGCTGGCCGGCGTGACCTCCGATACCGCGCTGGCCGCCTACCTGGTGCGTCCCGGGCAGCGCAGCTTCTCCCTCGAGGACCTGTCCCTGCGCTACCTGCGTCGCGAGCTGCGCGCGGAAACCGCTGAGCAGCAACAGCTTTCGCTGCTCGACGATCCCGAGGGGACGGACGACCAGGCGGTGCAGACCCTGATCCTGCGGGCCGTGGCGGTGCTGGACCTGGCCGACGCGCTCGACGAGGAGCTGGCCCGCATCAACTCCACGTCGCTGTTGGGCGGCATGGAACTGCCGGTGCAGCGGGTGCTGGCCGGGATGGAACACACCGGCATCGCAGTCGATTTGGATCTGCTGGGCGACCTGCAGAGCGATTTCGCCCACCAGATCCGCGACGCCGCCGAAGCGGCCTACGCGGTGATCGGCAAGCAGATCAACCTGGGTTCGCCGAAGCAGTTACAGGCGGTGCTCTTCGACGAGCTGGAGATGCCGAAGACCAAGCGCACCAAGACGGGCTACACCACCGACGCCGACGCCCTGCAGTCACTGTTCGACAAGACCGGACACCCGTTCCTGCAACACCTTCTGACGCACCGCGACGCCACCCGCCTGAAGGTGACGGTGGACGGGTTGCTGAATTCGGTGGCCTCCGACGGGCGCATCCACACGACGTTCAACCAGACCATCGCGGCGACGGGCCGGCTGTCGTCGACCGAGCCGAACCTGCAGAACATTCCGATCCGCACCGAAGCCGGCCGGCGGATCCGGGACGCGTTCGTGGTGGGCGACGGCTACAGCGAGCTGATGACCGCCGACTACAGCCAGATCGAGATGCGGATCATGGCGCACCTCTCGCGGGACGAGGGCCTCATCGAGGCCTTCAACACGGGGGAGGACCTGCATTCGTTCGTCGCCTCGCGGGCGTTCGGGGTGCCGATCGAGGAGGTCACCTCCGAGCTGCGCCGCCGGGTCAAGGCGATGTCGTACGGGCTTGCCTACGGGTTGAGCGCGTATGGGCTGTCGCAGCAGCTGAAGATCTCCACCGAGGAGGCCAAGGAGCAGATGGACGCCTACTTCGCCCGGTTCGGCGGCGTGCGCGACTATCTGATGAACGTCGTGGAGCAGGCCCGCAAGGACGGTTACACCTCGACGGTGCTGGGCCGCCGCCGGTACCTGCCCGAGCTGGACAGCAGCAACCGCCAGGTGCGGGAGGCCGCCGAGCGGGCCGCGCTGAACGCCCCTATCCAGGGCAGCGCCGCAGACATCATCAAGGTGGCGATGATCGAGGTCGACAGGGCGATCAAAGAGGCCGGGCTGAAGTCCCGCATGCTGCTGCAGGTGCACGACGAACTCCTGTTCGAAATCGCGCCCGGCGAGCGGGAGAAGGTCGAGGCCCTGGCCCGCGAGAAGATGGGCGGCGCCTATCCGCTCGACGTGCCCCTGGAGGTTTCGGTGGGTTACGGCCGCTCGTGGGACGCGGCCGCGCATTAGCGAAATCGCGGCCCCGGAATTTCGCCGACACGACATGTTCTGGTCAGAAACGCACAGGCTGGGGCGCCCGGGTTTGGCCAGCGTGTACGCAGTCGAGTAGCCTAAACAGGTAAATCCCAGATTTGTCCCTACGACCCAACCTGTCCGGAGCAACCCACCACATGCCGAGTCCCACCGTCACCTCGCCCCAAGTAGCCGTCAACGACATCGGTTCCAGCGAGGACTTTCTTGCCGCAATAGACAAAACGATCAAGTACTTCAACGATGGCGACATCGTCGAGGGGACGATCGTCAAAGTGGACCGGGACGAGGTGCTCCTCGACATCGGCTACAAGACCGAGGGCGTCATCCCCGCCCGCGAGCTCTCGATCAAGCACGATGTCGACCCCAGTGAGGTCGTTTCCGTCGGTGACGAGGTCGAGGCCCTGGTCCTCACCAAGGAGGACAAAGAGGGCCGCCTGATCCTGTCCAAGAAGCGCGCGCAATACGAGCGCGCCTGGGGCACCATCGAGGCGCTCAAGGAGAAGGACGAGGCCGTCAAGGGCACCGTCATCGAGGTGGTCAAGGGTGGCCTGATCCTCGACATCGGCCTGCGCGGCTTCCTGCCCGCGTCGCTGGTCGAGATGCGCCGGGTCCGCGATCTGCAGCCGTACATCGGCAAGGAGATCGAGGCCAAGATCATCGAGCTGGACAAGAACCGCAACAACGTGGTGCTCTCGCGCCGGGCGTGGCTGGAGCAGACCCAGTCGGAGGTGCGCAGCGAGTTCCTCAACCAGCTGCAGAAGGGCGCCATCCGCAAGGGTGTCGTCTCCTCCATCGTCAACTTCGGCGCCTTCGTCGACCTCGGCGGGGTGGACGGCCTGGTGCACGTCTCCGAGTTGTCCTGGAAGCACATCGACCACCCGTCCGAGGTCGTCCAGGTGGGCGATGAGGTCACCGTCGAGGTGCTCGACGTCGACATGGACCGCGAGCGGGTTTCGTTGTCGCTCAAGGCCACTCAGGAAGACCCGTGGCGGCACTTCGCCCGCACGCACGCCATCGGCCAGATCGTGCCCGGCAAGGTCACCAAGCTGGTTCCGTTCGGCGCGTTCGTCCGCGTCGAGGAGGGCATCGAGGGCCTGGTGCACATCTCCGAGCTGGCCGAGCGCCACGTCGAGGTGCCCGACCAGGTGGTCGCCGTCGGCGACGACGCCATGGTCAAGGTCATCGACATCGACCTGGAGCGGCGCCGGATCTCGTTGTCGCTCAAGCAGGCCAACGAGGACTACACCGAAGAGTTCGACCCGGCGAAGTACGGCATGGCCGACAGCTATGACGAGCAGGGCAATTACATCTTCCCCGAGGGCTTCGACGCCGACACCAACGAATGGCTCGAGGGCTTCGAGAAGCAGCGCGCCGAGTGGGAGGCCCGCTACGCCGAGGCCGAGCGCCGGCACAAGATGCACACCGCGCAGATGGAGAAGTTCGCCGCGGCCGAGGCCGCCGGGCACGGTGCCGAGCAGTCGTCGGGCAACGGCGCGCCGTCGGAGAAGGCGGCCGGCGGCTCGCTGGCCAGCGACGCCCAATTGGCCGCTCTGCGGGAGAAGCTCGCCGGCAACGCCTGATCAGCGTTCAGGCATGCTGCGCATCGGGTTGACCGGCGGCATCGGCGCCGGCAAGTCGGCCCTGTCGGCCACCTTCGCGAAGTGCGGTGCGGTCATCGTCGACGGCGACGTCATCGCGCGCGAGGTGGTCGAGCCGGGCACCGAGGGCCTGGCGGCGCTGGTCGAGGCATTCGGTGACGACATCCTGCTACCCGACGGATCGCTGGATCGTCCCGCGTTGGCCGCCAAGGCCTTCGCCGACGACGAGGCGCGGCAAAGGCTGAACGGCATCGTCCACCCGCTGGTCGGCAAGCGACGCGCCGAGATCATCGCCTCGGTGCCCGCGGATTCGGTTGTGGTCGAGGACATTCCGCTGCTGGTGGAATCGGGAATGGCGCCGTTGTTCCCACTCGTCGTCATCGTGTACGCCGACGTCGAGGTGCGGCTGCGACGGCTGGTCGACCAGCGCGGCATGCCCGAGTCCGACGCCCGCGCGAGGATCGCCGCGCAGGCCAGTGACGAGCAGCGCCGCGCCGTCGCCGACGTCTGGGTGGACAACTCCGGCAGCCCGGACGAGCTGGTGCAGCGGGCCCACGACGTGTGGAACAACCGGATACTGCCGTTCGCGCACAACCTGAGTCGGCGCGAGGCCGCGCGGGCGGCGGCGCGGTTGGTGCCGCCCGACCCGGCCTGGCCGGATCAGGCCCGCCGCATCGTCAACCGGCTGAAGACGGCAAGCGGCCACCGGGCGATCCGGGTGGACCACATCGGTTCGACCGCCGTGCCGGATCTGCCCGCCAAGGACGTCATCGACGTGCAGATCACCGTCGAATCCTTGGCGGTCGCCGACGAACTCGCCGAACCGTTGTTGTCGGTGGGTTATCCGCGCCTGGAACACATCACCCAAGACGCCGCCAAGAACGATGCCCGCAGCACCGCGCCGGGATTCGACCACAGCAACGAAGCCGCGTTGTGGCACAAGCGGATTCATGCATCGGCGGATCCGGGGCGGCCGACCAACGTACACATCCGCGTGGCGGGCTGGCCCAATCAGCAATTCGCTCTGCTCTTCGTCGACTGGCTCGAGGCCAATGCCGATGTGCGCGAGCAGTATTCGCGGGTCAAACGGGACGCCGCTGCGAGCGCCGATGGCGATATCGTGCGCTACATCACCGCCAAAGAACCGTGGTTCCGTGACGCCTACCGGCAGGCCTGGGAATGGGCCGACGCCACTGACTGGAAGCCCTGAGCCACCATGCCGTTCGTCGACGACATCCTCGGCCCGCGGCGGCCCTTCGTGGACGGCGGGCCACAGTCGCTGGCGGGCGTACGGCGACGCACCAGCACGATCGACACCCATCCGGATGGGGTGCGCGGCTCCGTGGCGGACCTGCGGGCGCGTGACGTGGTCGGCGCCGAGGACGGACGTGTCGAGATCCTCGGCGAGGTCCGAGTGAGGGCGCACCTCACCGATCAAGTCGTCGACGACATCACCGCGCCCGCCGGTCTGGACGCCTTGCTGGGCTGTCGTGTCGGCGCGGGATTTCGGGCGACGGTCGGCCGACTGTTCCCTGAGGAAGTAGTGCGGGCCAGCCTGCTGAATCTGTTGCTCGACGACTGGGTCGGTGCGGCGCTCGTGTCCGGATACGCCGCCCAATACGCGGCGATCGTCGAGGGCGTCGAAGAGAAGATGCCACTGGGCATCGCCGACCGAATGGCCGGGATCTGCGCATCCCGCGCGCTCGGAGTGGTTCCACTTCGTGTAGTCCGCTCAGCGGCGGCGCCACCGGACCGCGGCCCGTCGGGATGACATCGTGCCGCCGGGTGAATGCGATCAGCGACGCGTCCGGTGCGAAACCTGCGCAGATCCCGGCCATTCGGTCGGCGATGCCCAGTGGCATCTTCTCTTCGACGCCCTCGACGATCGCCGCGCGGC
>NZ_LZIX01000069.1:0-24231 GCF_001666955.1 Mycobacterium sp. E735
TTTGCACGAGGGCCTGCAGTGCGGCGGTCGCGTCGGCGTACGCCTTCGCCGCGTCGCCGCTCCAGTCGCGTGAGTCGGGCGCGGCCTCAGCGAGGTAGAGGTAGACGGTTTCGTACTTGTCCGCACCGCTGGTGAAGGAGGCGCCCTTGTCCGGGGTCCAGAATCCATTGAGCAGGTCGACCGCCGAGATGGCGACCATCGCCACGTCGACGATGGCCGTCGGCGTTGGGAGCACCTTCGTACCGGACGTCTTCAACGCGTCTGCGAGCACCTTGATCTGGTTCCGTCCGTACCACATCGCTTTGCCGGCGAGCGCCCCCAGATTCGCCCCCAAACCAACCCAATCCCCGGAATACGCGGCGCCACCGCCCGCCTGCAGCCGCGTGAAGCAGTAGGCCAGATCGTGAATACCTGCGAGACGACTCACGCGACTGGAGCGGCGACGCGGCGAAGGCGTACGCCGACGCGACCGCCGCACTGCAGGCCCTCGTGCAAACGATGCAGGATCTGGACAAGAAGATGCAGACGCTGATGGCGAACCAGGGCTCGGAGGTCGCCAAGGCGCACAACTGCATCGCTGTGACGCTGCTGGGCTTGGTGATCGCCCAGGGCATCGCGCTGGCCATGTATCTGATCCCGGTGGTCGGTCCCGAAATCTCGTGTGCATGGCAGATAATCGCCGCCTTCGCGGCATGCGCCACCGTCTTCAGCTTCGAGATGATGACACTGGCCAACTCCATGTCCCTCTCGCACGAGATCCACGCCACCGCACTCCTTTACGGCGAGGTGGCCGAGAAAGCGATCCCCAACAGCTCGTTCGCGCGGATCGAGGTCACCGGAGCCGAGGAGGCCACGGTCGGCAGCTTCAAGGCGATCTCCGACAGCATGTCCGGGATGTCGGCATTCTCCGGCACACCCACCGTCGCCTCGCTGGCCAGCAGGGCCCCGGCGGCCGGCGATTCCCGCGAGGAACGCGGCGTCCTCACCGCGCTCCAGAGCGACGGCGCGACTCCCGTCGAGACGATCGCCGAGACCACGGCGACGGTGCCCACCCTCAGTCAGGTGACTCAAGCATCCGGGCAACTCGCACAGATGTCCGGCCAGGTTGCCCAGCCGATGAGCTTCGTCAACCAAATGATGGGCCAAGTGCAACAACTCGCCTCGACCGGTCAGCAGCGCCAGGCGGCCCCGCCGCCCGCCGAGGAGGCCGCTCCGTCAGAGGCCGCCGCGGCCGGGAACGGCGATGGGGCGGCGTTGGGCACGACGGGCGCGGGGCGCGCGCCCATCGACCAAACGATGGCCGTCCAGGAAGTGGCGGCGCCGGGTCGGCTTTAGCCGTCGCCAGTGCCGCAAAAACCGGTACGCGTCAACGCAATAGCGAGTAAAAATATCCGTTGAGGAGATTACCCATGGCAACGTTGAACGTCGACGAAAAGTATCTCGAGGAATTGGCGACGAAACAGGTCCAAGCGGCCACTAAGGCAGAAGAGGCGGCCACCGCTGCCGGCAATACGGAAACGGCGGTATGGGTGACGCATGGGGTAATCAGCGGCGCCTCCAACAGCGCTTTTGTCACCGCGGAGAAACAACGCAGGGGTGCGGGTCAAAACATTAGGCAGCACGCCTCTGATCTCGCCGCGAAGTTACGCGTCGCCAAGCAAACGTATGCGGGCGTCGACGAGGACTTGAGCAGGAACCTCAACAAGCAAATGCTCGACGGCTGATCATGTCCGGTCCCCTCACTACCGGTCTTGCGGGCCTCGACGATGTCGTCGGGGTGGAGGTGACCGTCGATGGCATGTTGGTGATCGCCGACCGATTGCACCTCGTCGATTTCCCCACGGCACTCGGAATCCGGCCGAACATCCCGCAAGAGGAATTGCGGGACCTCGTCTGGAACCAGGTGCAGCGCGACCTCACCGCGCAGGGGGTGCTCGACCACCAGGGGCGGCCACACCCGGCGGTGGCGACGATGGTCGACACGATCAGCAGGCCCGACCGCAGCCTGGAGTGCCGATGGTGGCGCCGCGATCTCGGCGGCACCATGGTCCGCTTTGCCGTGTGCCGCAAGGGCGAACGTCACGTCATCGCCGCCCGGGACGGCGACCTGGTGGTACTGCAGCTGGTGGCCCCGCAGGTCGGCCTGGCGGGCATGGTGACCACGGTGCTCGGCCCCGCGACACCGGCCAACGTCGAACCGCTGACCGGGGTGGCCGCCGAACTGGCGGCGTGCACCACTGCCGCCCAGCTTGTCCAGCACGGCGCCGCACCCGCCTCGGCCCGCGTCTATGCCGAGATCATCAGCGATCCGAGCAGCTGGGTGGAGATCATCGCCGGCCAGCGCCACCCCGGGGGCACGTCCACGCATACCGACGTCGCCGCCGGAGTCCTCGACTCCACCCACGGCAGGTTGGTGTCGCTTCCCCGCCGTGTCGGCGGCGAGCTCTACGGCAGCTTCCTGTCCGGTACCCAAGAAAACTTGCAGCGCACGCTGGACGGCCTCGTGGAGTTCCTGCCGGCGGGCACTTGGTTCGACCGCGTCGAAGCCTCCTACGGCGGCTGACCCCAGCCCGATTCACGATCAGAAAGAAGGAACCATGCCGCAGTACGACGACCACGACGATCTGGCCGCCCTGGACTTCTCGGCCGTCGAATCCGGTTCCGACACGCTCGAGGAATCGGACGCGCTGGACTTCTCGGCCCCCGCCGACGACGACGAGGAGTCGGCCGTCGACGCGCTGCACGACTATGCGCCCACCGAACCCGTGGATTCCGACACCGACCTCGCCGCGATCGAGTCGCAGACCGACGCGACTTCGGAGGCTGCCGGGGACGCAGAGGAAGCCCCCCAGGAGTTCACGGTGACCAATCCCCCCGAGACGGTCACCGTCTCGGCACTCATGGACGGTCGGACCCAGCGCGTCGAGCTGTCGGCGAAAGTGACGAGCATGAGCGAGGCCGAACTCGCCGACGAAATCCTCGTCATCGCGGACCTGGCCCGGCAGAAGGGCCTGGCCGCCCAGCACAGCTATCTGCTGGAGGACGACTCCCTGTCGGAGACGATGCGCGAGATGGGGGTCGACGGCGGTGACGTCGTGCGGGACTTCATGGAAAACGGCATCGGTCTGATCACGCCGGAGCAGGCGGCGGCGGCGCAGGCGGAAGTGTTCGCCACGCGGTACGCGACCGATAAATGACCGAGCACCTGGCCGGCCTGTTCGAAAGCGCGGTCGGCATGCTGCCCGTCTCGGAGGCGCGGGCGCTAGAGCTGTTCACCGAGATCACCAACTACGACGAGTCCGCCTGCGACGCATGGATTGGCCGCATCCGCTGCGGCGATACCGAACGCGTGACGCTGTTTCGCGCCTGGTATTCGCGCACGCACTTCGGACAGTTGGCCGGATCCGCCCAGATCTCGATGAACGCCGTGGGCGCCCGGCTCCCGATCGGCGGCCTGTACGGGGACATCACCTACCCGGCCAATTCACCGTTGGCGATCACCATGGGCTTCGCCGTAAGCGAAGCGGCGCAAGGTAATTACGCCGACGCCATGGAGGCGGTCGAGGACACGCCCACCACCGGCGCCGAACACCTGCTGTCCTGGGTCAAGGCGGTGATCTACGGCGAGGCGGGCCGCTGGACCGAGGTGATCGATGAAGTCAGGGGCGCGAGCAGGTGGCCTGACGAATTCCTGGCGGCCGCCGCCGGGGTCGCGCACGGTGTCGCCGCAGCCAACCTCGGCCTGTTCACCGAAGCGGAACGCCGGCTCACCGAGGCCAACGCCTCGCCGGCCGGGGAGGCGTGCGCTCGCGCCATCGCGTGGTATTTGGCCATGACCCGCCGCAGCCAGGGAAACGAAGAGGCCGCGGTGGCTCTTCTGGAATGGCTGCAGACCACCCATCCGGAACCCAAAGTGACAGCGGCGCTGAAGGATCCGTCATACCGGCTGACGACCACCAGCGCCGAGCAGATTTCCGCGCGCACCGATCCGTGGGACGCGAATACCGTCGTGGCCGACACCTCGGGCCGCGACAAACTCCTCGCCGAGGCCGAGGCCGAGCTGGAGCGGCAGATCGGGCTCACCCGAGTCAAAGAACAGGTCGAGCGCTACCGCGCCGCCACCCAGATGGCGCGGGTTCGCGCCGCCCGCGGCATGAAGGTCGCCCAGCCGAGCAAGCACATGATCTTCACCGGACCGCCGGGTACCGGCAAGACGACCATCGCCAGGGTGGTGGCCAACATCCTCGCCGGCCTCGGGGTCATTCCCGAACCGAAGCTCGTCGAGACCGCGCGCAAGGATTTCGTCGCCGAGTACGAAGGCCAGTCGGCGGTCAAGAGCACCAAGACGATCGATCGCGCACTCGGGGGTGTGCTGTTCATCGACGAGGCCTACGCGCTGGTGCAGGAGCGGGACGGACGCACCGACCCGTTCGGCCAAGAGGCGCTGGACACGTTGCTGGCGCGGATGGAGAACGACCGCGACCGGCTCGTGGTGATCATCGCCGGCTACAGCTCGGACATCGATCGGCTGCTCGAGACCAACGAGGGCCTGCGGTCCCGTTTCGCCACCCGGATCGAATTCGACTCCTACTCACCGGAGGAGATCCTCGAGATCGCGAAAGTCATTGCGGCCGCAAACGACTCGGCGCTGAGCTCGGAGGCGGCAGACAATCTGCTGCAGGCCGCGAAGTTGCTCAGCCAGCAGACGGTGCGCGGCAAAGCCGCGCTCGACATCGCCGGCAACGGTCGCTACGCGCGCCAGCTGGTGGAGGCCGGCGAGCAATACCGCGACATCCGGCTCACCCGGTCCGTCGACTTCGAATCCCTCGACGAGGACCGCCTGCGCGAGATCAACGGCGAGGACATGACCGAGGCGATCGCCGCGGTTCACGGACGACTCAACATCATCGAGTGACGCATGGCAGGTTTCCGGCTAACCACCAAGGTCCAGGTCAGCGGTTGGCGTTTCCTGCTGCGGCGCCTCGAACACGCCATCGTGCGGCGCGACACCCGGATGTTCGACGACCCGCTGCAGTTCTACAGCCGTTCGGTCGCGCTGGGCGTCCTCGTCTCGGTGCTCGTCGTGGTGGGCGCGCTGGCGATGGCGTATTTCAAACCGCAGGGCAAGCTCGGCAGCGGCAACCTGTTCGTCGACCGCGCCACCAACCAGCTCTACCTGATGGTGTCGGGTCAACTGCATCCCGTCTACAACCTGACCTCGGCGCGACTGGTGTTGGGCAATCCGGCCGAGCCGAAGGCCGTAAAGCCCGCCGAGCTCAGCAGGTTTCCCAAGGGGCAGTCGGTCGGCATCCCCGGGGCGCCCTACGCCACGCCCGTGTCCTCGGACTCCTCATCGGTATGGGCGTTGTGCGACACCGTCACTCAGGCGGAAAGCATCAACCCCGTCGTGCAGACCTCGGTGGTGGCGATGCCTTTGCAGATCGAGCCCGTCGTGATCGACCCGATCCTTCCGCACGAGGCGCTGCTCGCGTCTTACCAGGGCAAGGACTGGGTCGTGGACACCCACGGGCGGCACGCGACCGACTTGAGCGACCGCCCGATGACCTTCGCCGTGGGAATCCGCGGAACCGCGAAGCCCAGCCCCCTTTCCTCGGCCATGTTCAATGCGCTGCCCGACGCGGGCTCCTGGCAGCTGCCCGCAATCCCAGGCGCGGGATCTCCCAACACCTTCGGGCTGCCCGAGCAGCTGGTGGTCGGATCGATCCTGCAGATCCACGCGAACTCGGGTCCGCGCTACTTCGTCGTGCTGCTCGACGGCGTCGCGCCCGTCAACGCCAACACCGCCGCGGCGCTGCGCGCCATCCAGTCCTACGGTCTGGTTGAGCCCCCGGCGGTGGTGCCGAGTGAGATCGTCAAGGTGCCCGAGGTGGTCTACAACTCGCCGCTGCCCGACGAGCCGGTCAAGATCGTCTCCCGGCCCCAAGATCCCACCCTGTGCTGGACGTGGGAACGCAAAGCCGGCGATCAGGCTCCGAAGACGAGCGTGTTGACGGGACGGCATCTGCCCATCCCGGCATCGGCCATGAACTCGGGGATCAAGCAAATCCAAGGCCCCGCAACGGTTTACTCCGATGGCGGCAAGTTCGTGCAGCTGCAGTCCCCGGATCCCCGGTACGGCGAATCTCTGTACTACGTCGACCCGCAAGGGGTGCGCTACGGGTTGCCGGACGCCCAGACGGCGTCGTCCCTGGGTCTGAGCGCGCCGAAGTCCGCGCCCTGGGAGATCATCCGCCTCCTGGTCGACGGTCCGGTGCTGTCCAAAGAGGCCGCGCTGCTGGAGCACGACACCCTGCCCGCCGACCCGAGCCCGCGAAAAGCCCCGGCGGCGGCCCCGGGAGGTCCCTCATGACGACCAAGAAGTTCACCCCCTCCGTGACGCGCGGTCCCCGCCTCACCCCGGGCGAGATCAGCCTCACTCCGCCCGAGGACCTCGGCGTGGACATCCCGCCGTCGGGCGTCCAGAAGGCACTTCCCTACGTCATGGGTGTGTGCATGCTCGGCATGATCGCGATCATGGTGGTGACCGGCACCAGGCAGCTGTCGCCGTACATGCTCATGATGCCGCTGATGATGATCATGATGTCGATGGGCATGATGGCCGGTCACGGTGGCGGCGGCAAGAAGGTGCCCGAGATCAACGCCGACCGCAAGGAGTACCTGCGCTACCTGGCCGGCCTCCGTCCCCGGGTGACGTCATCGGCCAGCGCGCAGGTGGCGTTCTTCGGTTACCACGCACCGCATCCCGAAGATCTCGCCTCGCTCATCGGCACACCGCGGCAGTGGTCGCGCCCGGCGAACGCCGACTTCTATGCCGCCACTCGGATCGGAATCGGTGACCAGCCGGCGGTGGACCGGCTGATGAAGCCGTCGACGGGCGGCGAGCTGGCCGGCCCGTCCGCGGCGCCGCAGCCATACCTCGAACCGGTCGCCAACATGTGGGTGGTCAAGTTCCTGCGCACCCACGGCCTCATCCACGACTGTCCAAAGCTGGTGCAGTTGCGCACCTTTCCGACGATCGCGGTTGGCGGCGACCCGGCAGGGGCGGCCGGCCTGTTGACCGCCATGATCTGCCATCTGGCCGTATTCCACCCGCCGGACCTGCTGCAGATCCGCGTTCTCACCGAGAACCCGGACGATCCCGACTGGTCGTGGCTGAAATGGCTTCCCCACGTCCAACATCCGACCGACACCGATGCCTCGGGGCCGGTCCGGATGATCTACACCCGGCCCGACAACCTGTCGGACCTGGCCGCCCGCGGGCCACACACCCCCGATTCCCTTCCCGGCGGCCCGTACGTCGTGGTGGTGGACCTGACCGGCGGCCGGGCGGGCTTCCCGCCCGACGGCAGGGCCGGTGTCACGGTGATCACGCTCGGCAACCACCGCGGCTCGAACTACCGCATCAGGGTCGCCGAGGACGGGACCGCCGATGACCGCCTGCCCGGGCAGCAGTTTCGTCAGGTGACATCCGTCGCCGACAGGATGTCGCCGCACCAAGCCGGCCGAATCGCGAGAAAGCTGGCCGGTTGGTCCATCACCGGCACCGTCCTGGACAAGAAGGGCACGAACGTCCAGAAGAAGACGGCGACCGAATGGCACCAGCTGGTCGGCGCGCAAAGCGTCGAAGAGGTTGTGCCGAACCGCTGGCGGATGTTCACCGACACCGACCGCGATCGCCTGAAGATCCCGTTCGGACATGAACTCAAGACCGGCAACGTCATGTACCTGGACATCAAGGAGGGCGCCGAATTCGGCGCGGGGCCGCACGGCATGTTGATCGGCACCACCGGGTCGGGCAAGTCGGAATTCCTGCGCACCCTGATCCTGTCTCTGGTGGCGATGCACCACCCGGACCAGGTCAACCTGCTGCTGACCGACTTCAAAGGCGGCTCGACGTTCTTGGGCATGGAGAAGCTGCCCCACACCGCCGCCGTGGTCACCAACATGGCCGAGGAAGCCGAACTCGTCAGCCGCATGGGCGAGGTGTTGACCGGCGAACTCGACCGCAGGCAGGGCATCTTGCGCCAGGCCGGCATGAAGGTGGGCGCCGCCGGAGCGCTCTCCGGTGTGGCCGAGTACGAGAAGTACCGGGAACGCGGCGCCGACCTGCCGCCCCTGCCAACGCTTTTCGTCGTCGTCGACGAGTTCGCCGAGCTGCTGCAAAGCCACCCGGACTTCATCGGTTTGTTTGACAGGATCTGCCGGGTGGGGCGGTCGCTGCGCGTGCACCTGCTGCTGGCCACCCAGTCGCTGCAGACCGGCGGTGTGCGCATCGACAAATTGGAGCCGAACCTGACGTACCGCATCGCGCTGCGCACCACCAGCTCGCACGAATCCAAAGCCGTGATCGGGACCCCCGAGGCGCAGTACATCACCAACAAGGAAAGCGGTGTCGGATTTCTGCGGGTCGGCATGGAAGACCCGGTCAAGTTCAGCACCCTGTATACCGGCAACACGTACGTCCCGACGGCTCGCGCGGAAACCAACGGTGAGGGCAATGGGGCCGGCCCCCACGTCGGCCCGAAAAAGGTTCGCATCCAACAGTTCACCGCGGGACCGGTGCTCGACGAGGCGGTGGCGTCATGACTCGCGCCGGCGCCGAAGCAGTGGGGGCACCACTTTACTGCGGAGGAGAGCGGCGCCGATGAGTATCGAAACCAAGGGGCGGGCGCTGCGCGAGGTGGTGCTCGAGCAACTCAGCACGACCGAGTCGCATGCGTACAAGATGTGGCTTCCCCCATTGACCGACCCCACCCCGGTCAATGAACTCATCGCCCAGGACGACCGGCAACCGCTGCGATTCGCCTTGGGCGTCATGGACGAACCGCGGATGCACCGGCAGGCCACGTGGGGCGTGGACGTGTCCGGCGCCGGCGGCAACATCGGTATCGGGGGAGCGCCGCAGACGGGGAAATCCACGCTGCTGCAGACGATGATGCTGTCGGCGGCGGCCACCCACTCACCGCGGCAGGTTCAGTTCTATTGCATCGATCTCGGCGGTGGCGGCCTGATCTATCTGGAGAACCTGCCGCACGTGGGTGGCGTGGCCACCCGCTCGGAGCCCGACCGTGTCATGCGGGTGATCGCGGAGGTGCAAGCCGTTCTGCGGCAACGGGAAGCGACCTTCAAGGAGCACCGGGTCGGCTCGATCGCCGCCTATCGGCAGCTGCGCGAGGATCCGAACCAACCCGTCGCCTCCGACCCGTTCGGCGACGTCTTCCTGGTCATCGACGGGTGGCCGGCGTTCGTCAGCGAATTCCCCGATCTGGAGTCGCAGGTCCAGGACCTCGCGGCGCAAGGCCTCTCGTTCGGCATCCACGTGGTGATCACCACGCCGCGCTGGACGGAACTGAAGTCGCGGGTCCGCGACTACCTCGGCACCAAGATCGAGTTCCGGCTCGGCGACGTCAACGACACGCAGATCGATCGGGCCACCCGCGACATCCCGGCCAATCGTCCCGGCCGCGCGATGTCGACGGAGAAGCACCACTTGATGATCGGTGTGCCGCGGTTCGACGGTGTGCACAGCGCCGAGAACCTGGTTGAGGCGATCACCGCGGCGGTGAATGACGTTGCGGCCCAACACACTGAGCAGGCGCCGCGGGTACGGGTGCTGCCAGAGCGGATCTATCTCTACGAGCTCGACCCGAACCCCCCGGGACCGGATTCCGACTACCGCACTCGATGGACCATTCCTATCGGGGTGCGGGAGACGGATCTGTCGGTGGCCTACGCGCACATGTACACCACGCCCCACCTGTTGATTTTCGGTGCCCCGAAGTCGGGAAAGACCCGCACCGCCCACGCGATCGCCCGGGCTATCTGCGCTCGCAACAGCCCAAAGCAGGTGCGGTTCATGCTCGCCGACTACCGCTCCGGGTTGTTGGATGCGGTGCCCCAGAGCCATCTGCTCGACGCCGGCGCAATCAACCGGAACAGCACGACGCTCGACGAAGCTATCAAGGCCCTCGCGGTCAACCTGCAGAAGCGTCTGCCGCCGGCCGACCTGACCACCGCGCAACTCCGGTCCCGCTCATGGTGGAGCGGATTCGATGTTGTTCTTCTCGTCGATGACTGGCACATGATTGTGGCGGCGGCCGGAGGTATACCGCCGATGGCACCATTGGCGCCTTTGTTGCCCGCGGCTCAGGATATCGGGCTGCACATCATCGTGACGTGCCAAATGAGCTCCGCATACAAGGCGACGATGGACAAGTTCGTCGGCGCCGCTTACGGCGCCGGATCGCCCACCCTGTTCCTGTCGGGCGACAAACAGGACTTCCCGTCGCGGGACATCCAGGTGAAGCGGAGGCCGCCTGGCCAGGCATTTCTGGTCGCTCCCGAGGGGAAAGAGGTCATCCAAGCGGCCTACTTGGATCCTCCGGAAGAAGTGCACTCACCACCTCCAGGAGGCGGTTACGATTATCCCAGCGCCCAGTAAGAACGTTGAACGCACCGCATGCATAACGAGCCGAGATTTCGTTGGCCAATGGGTTGTTTTGCCCTAAATGAATAGCTATTTCGCGCCGATGTGCAGAAGAGGTATGCAAATGCAGAAAATGCCACTTAACCCGATGGTTGTCGGAATTGGCGACGAAGTCGCCACCCCCGCCGACCGGGGTTCGAGGGCGCCCGGCGCAAGCGCCGATGCACGGTACGGCGTCGCGAACGACTTCACGCGGTAACCGAAAAGCACTCGCAGACAAGGGGACTGGATAGCCATGTTGTGGCACGCGATGCCACCGGAGCTGAACACCGCGCGGCTGATGGCCGGAGCGGGTCCGGCTCCGATGCTGCAGGCCGCCGCCGGCTGGGAAGCGCTGGCGGGGGCTCTCGAGACCCAGGCGCTCGAGTTGTCTGCCGCCCTGGTTTCCCTCAAGGCGTCGTGGACCGGCATGAGCAGCGAACGCGCGATAGCCGCGACGATGCCGATGGTGGCTTGGTTGCAAACCGCGGCTCAGCAGGCCCAGGAACGCGCGGCACGCGCGGCGGCGCAGGCCGCCTCGTACGCCAAGGCGCTGGCGATGACGCCGTCGTTGCCGGAGATCGCGACCAACCACATCACGCACGCGGTCCTTACCGCCACGAATTTCCTTGGCATCAACATGGTGCCGATCGGTCTGAACGAAACCGACTATTTCGTCCGGATGTGGAATCAGGCCGCCGCGGTCATGGACATCTATCAGGTGGAGACGATCGCGAACACGACCTTCGAGCCGCTTCCGCCCATCAAGCCGATCCTGCAGCCGGGTGTGGGCGAAGCGGTGGCCACGGAGGCGTTGAGCACGCTCTCGGCCGTTGGCTCCGAGGCGATTCCCGCCGCGATGCGCGCGCTCTCGGAGGTGGAGGACGAAATCCCGGAAACGGTGCCGGAAGTCGGGGTGCCCCTCGAGCAGCCGGCCATGCCGGCCCTCGGGCAGCTGGGTCAGCTCGGTGGACCGATGCAGCAGCTGATGCAGCCGCTGCAACAACTCACCTCGATGGCCGGCCAGTCCGGCAGTATGGGCGGCCCCGGGGACAGCCTGGTCGGCGACAAGCTCGGCCATCTGCCCGGCAAAGAGGGTGGCCAGCTGGGCCTGGTCGGCGCCAGCCCACTTTCCACGCATCCCTTGGCCGGCGGATCCGGCCCCAGCGTGGGGATGGGACTCATGCGCTCCGAAGCACTACCCGGTGCGGGCGGGACGACGGCCCGCACGTCGCTGATGAATCAGTTGCTCGACAAGCCGTCGCAGGCCATCACCCCCGCGGGTGCCGGCGCCGGGTCGTCGGCGGGCGGGGGTGCGGCCCCCGTCGGCATGGGTGGCTCGTCCGCCCAATCCGCGGGGGCCGCCCGGCCAGGGCTGGCGTCCCCCGCACTGCTCGCCACGCGCCCGGACGACGGCGAGGACGTGGAGTTCGAGCACGAGGACGACTGGTGAGCGCCCACAAAGAAAGACTTCCCGGCCGCCAGGGCCGGAAGACTTGCCATCACTTGGCGAGGACAGGAAACAGAGAAAGTAGTCCAGCATGGCAGAGATGAAGACCGATGCCGCTACCCTCAGCGCGGAGGCTAGCAACTTCGACAGGATCTCCGGCGAGCTCCAGCGGGTCATCCAAACCGTGGAGTCCACCGGTGGCGAGCTGGCCGGCCACTGGCGCGGTCAAGCCGGTGCCGCCGCTCAGCAGGCGCTGACGCGCTTCCACGAAGCGGGCCAGGCCCAGATCAAGGCGCTCAGCGAGATCTCGCAGAACATTCACGGCGCCGGAATCCAGTACTCCTCGGCCGACGAGGAACAAGCCAGTTCGCTGTCGTCGCAGATGAACTTCTGACCCATCACCCCCTCAGCACCACAAAGAAACGGAGCAACAATATGTCGGAACAGTCATGGAATTTCGCCGGTATCGAAGCGGGATCCAGCTCGATTGCGGGCGCAGTGCAGACCACCCAGGGTCTTCTCGACGAGGGAAAGAGTTCCCTCGCCAAGCTGGCCGAGGCGTGGGGCGGCAGCGGTTCGGAGGCCTACCAGCAGGTCCAGCGGAATTGGGATGACACCTCCGCTGAACTCAACGCCGCGTTGCAGGCGCTCTCCCAGCGCATCACCGAGGCCAGCCAGGCGATGGCGCAAACCGAATCCGGCGTCACGGGCATGTTCACGTAAGACGATGGCGAGCGGCGAAGCACGAGATTGGGCCACGTCGACCTGACGGGAGATCTAGGCTCTTCTCGTGCTTCCTCGCATGAAACGAGTTGACGAAAGGCTTTGATGGCGGCCGACTACGACCGGCTCTTCCAATCCCTTGAGGGGATGGAGATTGCGGACGAGGCTGCGGCGCAGACGGAATTCGACGTCAACGCGCCGGTTGTGATGCCGCCCCAGCCGGTTGCGATGCCGTCGGCGGCGCACAGTCCGCCCAAGCCCAACGGGCATACGCCGCCGCCGATGCCCATCCACATCGAAGAGCAATTTTCCTCCGTCGCAACCGAAACCCCCCTACCACCGATCGAGTGGACCGCGGCCGGTACGCCTACGCGGCCACCGATACCGATCGACCCGACCGAGCAGGCCGCCCCGGCGCCACCCGAACCTCCCCCGGTCGAGTGGGCCCCGGCCGGCCCGCCTGCGCGGCCACCGATACCGATCGACCCGACGGAGCAAGCCGCCCCGGCGCCACCCGCACCTCCCCCCGTCGACCGGGGCCGGTCGAGCCCGCCCGCGCGGCCACCGATGCCGATCGACAAGCCGGAGCCCGCTGCCGTTGAGCTGCCCGAACCGCCCCCGGCCCAGCGGCGCAGGCAGCCCCCGGCCGAACCTCCGCCGGTCGAACGGCGTCAGCAGCCCCCGCCTGTCGGCCCGAAATCGCTTGCGCCGCAACCTGACCCACGCGCTCAGGCCCCGGCTCAGCACGCCCGACACTCGCGTCGCGCAAACCGCGACGACACCAACGCGGCAAACGTTGCCGGCGCCGGCACCGGGCGACACAGCCATCGCGCCGACGACCGAGACGACCGCGTGAACGCAGCGGTTGGGCCCACCGTCACAGCGATTCCACGGGCCAACCATGCGACGGCGGAACCGAACGGCGGGCCGGTGCCCCCGCCATCGTTGAAGCGACGTGAGCGCGAGGTCTCTCCCGCAGCTCCGGCGCGTCCCGCGGCGCAACACCCCACGAAGTCGCCGGCACCACCGAGTTCGCCGCCGGCATCCGCGGACGGCGAGCGCGGCACCACCGCTGCCGTGACCCACATCGGTGTCGAGCCGGGCAGGAAGTCGGCCGAAAAGACGATCCCGAAACGCGGTTGGCGGCGGGCGGTGTACAAGCTGACGCGCATCAACCCTGGTCTGTCCCGCGACGAGAAATACGAGCGGGACTTACACCGGCGAATACAGCGTATTCCCAGCGGATCTCGTCAGATTGCCGTGCTGAGCCTCAAGGGTGGTGTCGGCAAGACGAGCTTGACGGTCGCCCTGGGGTCGACGCTGGCACAGGTGCGTGGTGACCGGATCCTGGCGTTCGACGCGGACGCGGACTCCGGGAATCTGGCGGATCGTGCGGGGCAACGATCGGCTTCGAGTATCGCGGATCTCCTTGCGCGCAAGGACCTTTCGCATTATAACGAGGTGCGGGCTCTCACCAGCGTCAATGCCGTCAACCTCGAGGTGCTCGCCGGGGCGGACTACGGCACGGCGCCCCGCGCGTTCAGTACAACCGACTGGCAGCGGGCGGCCGACGCGGTGTCGAAGTTCTACAGCGTCGTGTTGGCCGATTGCGGGGCCGGCTTGACTCGGGGTCTGCTTGCAACGGCATCCGGGTTGGTGATCGTGACCAGCGCATCGGTCGACGCTGCCCGGCAGGCCGCGGTCGCCATCGATTGGTTGCGTGACAGCGGTCATCGGGATCTGCTGAGCCGCGCATGTGTGGTGATCAACCATGTGTCGCCCGGGGAACCCAATGTCGCCATCACCGACTTGGTGCGGCAATTCGGGCAGCACGTTCGGCCGGACCGGGTCGTGGTGTTGCCGTGGGACAAACACATCGCGGCCGGCGGAGAGATCGAAATCCGCCTGCTCGACCCCGTTTACCAGCGTAGGATTACCGAGCTTGCCGCAGCACTGTCCGACGATTTCGACAGGGGTGAACGTCGTTGAGCGCACCCACCGCTACTGCCGGCGCGGCCGCAACTGCGGGGCCCGCCGGCACCACCGCGCCCGCCAAGCCCGCCACCACCCGGGTGACGATCCTTACCGGGCGGCGGATGACCGACGTCGTCCTGCCGTCGTCCGCGCCGATCGAGGCGTATATCGATGACACGGTCGCGGTTCTGGCCGAACTTCTCGAAGACGCTCCGGCCGATGTCTTGGCCGGTTTCGACTTCTCGGCCCAGGGCGCTTGGACTTTCGCCCGACCGGGCGCCCCGCCCCTGAAGCCCGACAAGTCGCTGGACGACGCCGTCGTGGTCGACGGATCGCTGCTGACGCTGGTGTCGGTGAGCCGCACCGAGCGGTACCGGCCGCTGGTCGAGGACGTCATCGACGCGATCGCCGTGCTGGACGAATCGGCGGAGTTCGACCGCCCCGCCTTGAATCGGTTCATCGGCGTGGCGCTTCCCGTCGTCACGGTGGCGATCGCCGCGATCGCGGCACTGGCCTGGTGGAACACCGGGCGCCACCTGTGGTGGTCACTCGCGTTGGGCATCGCCGGGCTGTTGGCCCTGACGGGCAGCTGGGTGGCCAACAGGTTCTACAAGAATGTGAGCCTGTCGGAGAGCCTGCTGGCGACGGCGGCTCCCCTGATCACCGTCGCTGTGGCGCTGGCCATTCCGGCGCCCCGTGGAGCGGCCCCGCTCGGGGCACCACAGCTCGCCGGTGCGGCGGCGGTGGTGCTGTTCTTGACACTGTTGACCCGCGGCGGCCCACGCCGTCGTTCCGAGATCGCGTCGTTCGTCGCCGTCACCTCCATTGCCGTGACCGCCGCCGCCGTCGCCTTCGGTTATGGCTGGCAGCATTGGGTGCCGGCCGGTGCCATCGTGTTCGGGCTCTTCACCGTCACCAATGCGGCCAAGCTGACCGTCGCGGTCGCCCGGATCGCGCTTCCGCCGATCCCCGCGCCCGGCGAGGCCGTCGAGCACGACGAGCTGCTCGAACCCGTTGCGGGCCAAGAGCTCAGCGACGACAAAGAGGCGAGGACGTGGCAGGCCATCATCGCCTCGGTACCGAGCTCGGCCGCACGCCTCACCGAACGCAGCGAGCTTGCCAAACGACTGCTGATCGGATTCGTCACGGCCGGGACTTTGGTGCTGGCGGTCGGTGTCGTCGCGATCGTCGTGCGCGGACACTTCTTCGTGCACAGCCTGGTGGTCGCCGGTTTGGTCACCGCCGCATGCGGATTCAGGTCGCGCCTGTACGCGGAACGCTGGTGCGCGTGGGCGCTGCTGGCGGCGACCGTCGCCATTCCGATCGGGGTGACCGCCCGGTTGAGCCTCTGGTATCCAAACACCGCATGGCTTTTCCTGACCATCCTTTCGGCCACGAGCGTGGTCGCGCTCGCGGTCGTCGGTGCGACCGTGGGGATCCGCCGGATCTCACCGGTCATGAAGCGCGTCCTGGAACTGCTCGACGGGGTTTTGGTCGCCGCCATCCTGCCAATGCTGTTGTGGATAACGGGCGTCTACGACATCGTCCGCAACATCCAATTCTGACGAGGCGGGTAGAAATTGCCGCGGTTCGAGCGGCGGCGGGTTGGGTAAGATTCTCGTAATCGCAAGTGGGCAGAGGAGATCGACTGATGATCGAGCCATTGGTCGTCGAACCGTCCCGCTTGGAGAACGCGGGAAACACGCTGCAACAATTGCCATTTCCCACGCCGCCGGCGCCCATCGTGGCGCCGGGCACGGATGCCGTCTCGGCGGCCATCAATGCGACATTGCCGATCATCGAATCACCGGTGACCGACGGGTTGCCTGCGGTCAAAGCCGCACTGACCAAGACGGGATCGAGCATCGCGGCCGCGGCCGCGATGTACGCCGACACCGACGAGAGGCTCGGAGACCACCTGACCCAGGTTCAGTTCCTCTCATCCGCGAAAGAACCTGCGAGCGGTTCACCCGGAGTCAAACCCGAGGCGGACAAGCCGAACGATGGCGACGAGCCCAGCCCCGCCAAGCCGTCCCCGCAGCCCGGTAGTCCGGTGCCTCAGCCCGGTGAACTGGCCGGCGCAACGGGCCCATTGGGTTCCGTGATGCAGGGCATGCAGGGCGCGATGGGGAGCCTGCAAGGCATGCAGGGGGCCGGGTCCGCTCCCGCGCAACTCGCCGACAGCAATAAGAAGGACCAGGCTCCCACCGACGAGGACCGCCGGGCCGACGAAGAAGACGGGCGGCCAGATGCGCAATCCGACGGTGCCGCGCCCGGCGCGGAGACCGCCGAAAAGGTTCCGGCCGAGCCCATCTCGCCGGCCGGCCCGCAGGCTGCGCCGTCGGGTGTCACACTCTGAGCGGTTGAGGGCAACGCACACACCGCGCCTCAACGCGGCCGGGCAAGCCTTGCGGATTCGGCGGCGATGGACCGCTCCAGCTCGTCTTCGCCGAACTCGCGTAGTCCCGTTGCCGCGCGCAGGAACGGCTCGAACATCTGCCAGCCGATGAGCAACGCGCCCGCGTGTGCCGCCGCGCGCCGTGCCGCCTCGTCGCTGCAATGCCCCGGCCTGATGTCGTCGAGCAGCCTGGCTGCCGCCGGGAAGCTGGTCTGCAGTCGGCCTGCCTGATACCCGTCCAGGAGCGCCCGCGCGATCACCCGTAACTGACGGCGCCCGGCAGCCTCGACGTCTGCCGCCGGTGCGCCGCGCTCGATCAGCGTGGCCAGCTGGGCCGCCAGCTGATCGAGTACTGCCGCGACCAGCCTCTCCTTGGTGCCGAAATGACGGAACACCAGGCCGTGGTTGACCCGCGCCGCAGTGGCGACATCGCGGATCGACGTGGCGGCCGGCCCACGTTCGGCGAACAACTGGCTCGCGCTGTCCAGGATCGCCGCGACCACCTCGTCGCGCCCCGTGGGGCAAACCACCTGGTCCGATGGGCTTGTGCCGTCTGTAGTCATATGACTACACTACCGGAGAATGCACTGTAGTCGACTGACTACAGTCCTCGACCAAGGAGATGATCCGCGATGACGCAGACGCTGACCCAACCGCAGACGCTGAGTGTGGAGTACCAGGAGCTGATGGCCAGGGCCGACGAGGTGGAGGCCGCGATCCCGGGTCAGCCCGCCGACAACGCTGAAGCGCCCTGCGCCCTGGCCATGGTCACCGCCGCCGTCGCGCAACTTGCGTTGTCCGCCGACAATATGCGGCTCTACCTGGGGGTCGGCGTACGCGAGCGCGGCCGCCTCGCGGAGTCGCTGCGCAACGCCGCGAAGGCCTACGAGGAGGTCGACGAGAACTCGCAAGAGGCCATCGACGACGGCACGTCGGTGCAGGCCGCGGCGCCCGGCGTCACCGGCGAAGGTCCCGATCCGGTGGCACTCGGCGACACGAAAAAGGTTGGGGCTTCGTCGATTGAGCCGACGCCGTACTGCCCGGTCCGGCAGGCCGCCGAGGAGATCGCCGAACTCGATCAGGGCGTCTCACTCGACCTGTTCGCGCAAACGTGGGCCGATCACCAGCGGACACTGCTAGAGGCCCGCTATCGTTTCCGGCCGTTCGTCGAATGGTACGGCGACGCCACATACGCCGTTGAAGACAACTTCGATTCGCATCGGTCATGGCTCGACCAGATGGCGGCGTTGTCCGGCACGATGGTCAGCCAGGCGCAAGGCGTCGTGTCGACGCACCGTTGGGCCGTCACGGAACATCCCACCGTCGCGCAGCTGAAAGAGCTCGACGACGCGTGGGTGTACTTCCAAGGCCATCTGCCGGCAGAACATTGGAAAGGCAGCGTCAAGCCCGCGTTGGAAGAGGAATACGCGCGGCTGCAGAAGAAGTCGGAGGAGGTCCTGGCGGAATACCAGAGGAGGGCGGCGCTGCCGTTGGCGCCTATCAATCCGCCCAAGCCCCCCGCCGCCTACTACGTCGCCCCGCCCCCTGAGCCCGGCTCGTACGAGACGGATCCCGACACCCCATACGACGAGTTGCCGTACGGCGACGAGTACCTGAACACCCCCACCGGCATGCCGAGTGCGCCGTTCACCGGTACGCCGGCGATGCCCACCGACCCGACCGGGGCGGGCGCTTGGAGGGGGGCGCCCGCCCCGTCGAAGGGCCCGGGGCTGAAGCCGGCCGGGCTGGGCGGCGGCGGGACCGGTGTGCCGTCGATGCCGTTGCAACCCGCGGTAGACGCCGAAGCGCCGCAACGGTCCACCGGGGCGGCGGCCGGGTCCTCGGGTCCTGGCCGCGGGATCCCAAGCGGCGGTGGCGGATTGGGCGGCGGCATGGGCGGGGCGCCGATGGGCGCCCCCGGTGCGCAGGGGCAACCGAACGGCAAGGGCAAGCGTCCGCAATCCGACGAGGAGGCGATCTACACCGAGCGGCGGCCGTGGACCGAGGGCGTGATCGGCCGGCGGCGCAGGGAGGTCGCGGAGGCAAAGGACGCCCGGTGATCGGCTGACGCCCCGACGAAGGCGGGCCTTCTCCGCTCCCGGCCGAGGGGTGCCGGGAATGTTGGACGAAGGCCCGCTTCTTCGTCCGAGCGAGGGGTCGCCGACCGACTCACGATGCGTCGGAGAGCGCCGCCGACAACAACCCGGTCAGGTGCTTCCAGTACAACCAATCGGCGACCGCGGCTCGCTGGGCCACGGGATCGGCCGCGGTGTGCGCCTGTGCGACCAGCACCTCCTGGGCGTGCTCGGCGTAACGATGGAAGGCCCGCAGGTGCGCGGCCTGCCGCCCGGGGGAGCGGCTGGCCAGCGGCTTCATCACGTCGAACCACAGCATCGGCCGCTGGTCGACGGGCGGAGTGGGATCCTCGGCCGATTTCGGCACCTGCGCCAGCATCTCCTGCAGGCTGATCTTGCCTTCGGCCAGCGAGGCGGCGAGGTGAGCCGCGGCGTCGGAGTCCATCAGTTCGTCAGGGGCCCGCTGGCTGTCTGCCGACGGGGTCGCATCGGCGGGCGCCGGCGGCAACAGGTTGACCAGCCGGACGTCCGTGGTGGCGGCCAGCCGGTCGGCCGCCTCCGGGTCCACGACGGCCAGCCGGGATAGACCGACCATGTCGCCGTTGTCCGGGATGTCGTCGGGCTTCAGCAGGACCTTCGCGGCACCGGGATCCGAATTGGCCAGCTGCTCCTCGGTCGCGATCACCGCGCGCAGCTTCTGGTCGTGGTGCTGCGCCCAACCCTGAACGGCCATCACCGGGTAGGTGGCCCAGCGCGCCCGTTCCGCGGCGGGAATGGAGTCGTCGGCGCTGGCCATCTGCACCTGTTCGGGTAATTGCACCCCGTCGGGGATGTAGGCGAGCCCGTAGCTGTTGGCCACCACGATCTGCCCGTCGGTGGTCACCGCCGTCACCCAAAAGAATCCGAGTTCGCCGGCACCGTTGGCGCCGGGTGCGTTCAGGGCCGCCGCAATGCGCCGCGCCAATCGCAGCGGATCGGCCTGGCGGCGCGCCGCGTCGGCGGTGGCTGCGTCCGCGATGGCGTCGCGTTCGGCGCGCGCCTTCGAAACGGGGATGATTGGTGTCACGACAACGGCATCCGCCGCGTCGCTCCGCTCGGTCGATGCCGGGTCGCCGGCGGACGCGGCGGGTCGGGCCGGCGCCGGCCGATTGCCGGCGGCCGCGGGTCGCGTGCTGGCCGAACCGGTTGGCGGCTTCTGCGCCGCCGAAGCACCTGCGCCCGCCCCGGCGCCGCCACCGCGCGATCCGCCGCCCGAGGCGCCCGGCAGTCCGGCCGGCATGCCGGCCCCGCCGACGGGCGCGGCCGTCGCCGACTCTTCCGTCCGGGGCGCGACCGACGGCGACATCAGCGACGCCGGCGCCATGCCCTTGCCGCGTCCGCCCGCGCCGAGCGGTTCCGCCGACGCCGCCGGGCTCAGCGGCGCCGCGGGAGCCGACGGCGGTGCCGGTACACCGCCGGGACCGCCCGGGCCGCCAGGCACGGCGGGGCCACCCCCGCCGGGTTTGGCGGCCGGTGGCGCGGGCACCTGCCCGGGAACGGTCGGGACTCCGGGCGGGGGCTGCGCGCCTGGCCCCGGTGTGGGCATTGCCGAAGGTGGCATCGCGGGGGGCGCCAGCGGGGGCGCCGCCGGCGGTGGCGTCACCGGCGCCGGTGGCGCGGGGCCGGGCCGCGGACCGTCTTCCTCGACGGGCGGCGCCGGCGATGATGGACCGTCCGGCAGCGTGACCGGCGGCGGCGTCTTCTGATCGAGCAAGTCCCGCAGCGCATTGTGGGGCGGCTTCCACGCCTTACTCGCCACGATCCGCTCGGCGGTGCCGGTGACCACGCTGAGGTTCGCCCCGTAGGCGGTGCTGAGCACCGAGTTGATCGCGGTGGTCCGCTCGGCGGCGTCCAGGGTGGAGTCGTTCTCGAGGGCGCGGATTTCCGTCTGCGCGGCCTCGACGATGTCACTGACATCCCATTTGGCCTGGGTGACCGAATCGGCGACATACCGCTGCCAGGTGATGACCGTCGCCAGGCCGTTCTGCAGCTTCTTGAGCTCATCGATGTTGGTGCCGAGCTCGCCCTTGGCCGCGGAGGCGGCACCGCCGGACCAGAATCCTCCGTCGAAGATGTCGCTCTGCTCGTGCTGGCAGGTCTCCAACACCGCGGTGACCTGCCGCAGCACCTCGGTGTACTGCTGCGCCCGGTCGTAGTAGTTGTCCTCGTCCACCTCGGGCCAGGCGTCCGGGGTGAGCATCTGCGCGGCATACTCGCTGACCGGCTTCGCGACGCCCATCGCCTACTCCTGCGCCGGCGGCATGCGCCAACGCGTCGGCCGCTGGAGGGTACCGGACATCATGGTTAGTAAGCGTAATCGAGGTTCAGCCAAGCCAACTGCGCCAAATTGAGCGTGGGTCCCCGCCGGTCCGGAGCATTCAAACCCCTGTCCGGCACCGGGTTTCGCTCAGGTTAAGCCGAGGGTCTCTTTGAGCGAACCGGCGATGCCGGCGACCAACTCGATGAGCCGGTCCTCCTCGGCGTCGATCGCGGCGGTCGCGACGGCCCGCGCGTTGCCGATCGCCTCGTTGACGCGCTCCCCGACCGTTTCGGCTCCCAGGCGCAGCAGGCCGTCCTCTATGTGGAGACCGGTCAAGCAGAGCCGGGCATTGAGGGTTGCCTCGACGGTCTTCGATTCGTCTGTGGCCGTGAACGTTTCGGTATTCGTTCGGTGCTGCTGGTCCTCCAACGCCGACTGGAACAGCTGCGCCTGCCGCAACGCCTCTGCCACCTGGGGGTGCATCTCCACGGTCATTTGGGATCCTTACTTCTCGGGTGCTGTCTTGCGCGGGCGGTTCCCGATGACGCCCTCGGTCCATGCGCGTTCCTCGGTGTAGAGCGACTCGTCGTCCGATTGCACGCGTTTGCCCTTGCCCTGGTTTTGGTTCTGGCCGGGCCCGCCCATCGGCGCCATCCCGCCGCCCATGCCGCCACCGGCGGCGCCGCCAACGCCCGGCATTCCGCGGCCCGGGCCCGCGCCACCGGGTGCCGCGCCGGCGGGCCGGGACGCCGCCTCGGAATCCACCGCGGGCTGCAATGGCATCGACGGCACACCGGCCCCGCCGCCGCCCAACCCGGCCGGTTTGACCCCGCCTCCCCCGGGCAGACCCGGCTTGCCCTTCAACGCATCTTTCATGGCGGCGTCCATGGCCGGCTGGTCCGCCGCCCCCGGCATGCCGCCCCCCGGCATCGGCGGCACCATGGGCGTCATGGGGGTGGCGGGCGCCCCGGTTCCGTCGCCGGTGGGCCAACCGCCCGGAATGGTCGGATCGATCGTTCCGTCGCCCGGCGCATTCGGGTCGGGGGGCGCCGAAATGCGGGTGGCGGCGGGCGGAGCCTTGGGATTCACCGGCGGCAGCGGCAGCGACGCGTTCGCGATGTACATGTTGAGCGACGTCTCCGATTTTTGCTGCAGGCTTTCATACCAGCTGACCGCCATGTACAGGTAATACGGATACGACGTCACATACCGCTGGTACCAGTAATCACATTGCGACACTTCGTAACTCGTGGGGTGTTCCGCCTCGACGGTCCACTTTCCGTCATAGTCATGCGTCTGACGATCGCCCATGACCCGAGCTTTCTTGTGGGCGTCGACGACTCTCAGGGCCTGGTTTCCGAGGCTGACGCACAATTGAGCCATCGAGTAGATCCACTGCCGTTGTGCCTCGAAATTCAACTCGACCGCTGCGCATGCCTCGCCCTCCCACGAGCTGAACGGCCGGAAACGGTAGGTCTCCTTCTGGAATTCTCGTTGGAAGTTGTCCCACTCCTTCGCGAACGCTTTGAAGGCGGTGCCCTGGTCGCCGGACTCGATGGCCGTCGCCGCCTGCCTGACCTCGTAGTAGGGGTACTCGAACGCCGGCGGTGGCGGTGGGGGCGGGGGCAGGTAGCCGCCGAAGTCCTCGTCCGGGTCGCAACTGGCCGTCATCCGGTCGCTTCCGTTGCCGACCCCCGACGCGGACGAACCGCCGTCGACGGCATTGATGGCCTCGGCGCTGCCCTCGTCGACCTCTTCGTAGGCTTTGGCGGCGTTGCGGAGTGATTTCGCCAGCGCCCGCCACTCCCGCTCGCACGCCCTGAGGTAAAGCCGCATCGAGTCGGCGGAAAGCGCGAGTTGGGTGGCGGCATCGTTGACAAAAGAGAGGGCACACGGGGCTGCGGGATTGGTGGCCGGGATGGCCGGCAGCGCCGCCTCGATCTCATTGGCCCGCGCCATGAGTTCTTCGTATTCGACCTTCAACGTCTGCGGCATATCGGCTGGCTCTCCTTACGCTGAAGTCATCGTCGGCCGAATCGAAAACCGCCGAGGCCGCGGCAGTGTCGGTGAGGTGTGCCGCAACGTCACTCGTTCGACACCGTGGCCCGCGGGCGCGAGGAGACTGGCGTTGCCCGCTGAGTCGGCGCGGTCGACAGCAGGATGCGGTGCAGTCACCGACCACCCCTTTCGTGTCGCCGAGTCATCGGGCGGTGTAGGGGCACGCCAACCGCCATCGGAGTTATCCTAATTCACCCAAGAGGGCCCGCGCGCAGCAATTTGCCGTACCGATTTGGCACACTTTCGGCTCGAAAATGCGTGGTGTACCGGGGTGCAATGCGCACACATTGCGCCGCATTGGTCCGCCCGAAGGCGTTGCGGCCTCGCCCTTCTCGACGGCGTGCGGGCCAGGCGGCACCCGACCGTCACACCCCGGCCGGTCGGAAGAAAACCCCGTCGGCCTGCAGCAGTCGCCCGGTTCGGACATCGAAGAAGAACGGCGCGAATCCGGCCAACGCCATGCCCAGTGAGCGCATCAGGTCCATCGCCTCGTCGGCGAGCATGCCACCGTCGTACAAGGGCTCGAACGAGAGCTCGAGCTGCACTCCGACGCAGCGATCGTGCACCGTTGTCTCCCCGCCGGCGATCACCTGCCTCTCGAACCCCTGGACGTCGAGCTTGAGGAATGCCACGTCGTCGGGCAGCAAGAGCTCGGGCGCCAGGGAATCGAGTCGACGGAGGGCCACCTCCTCGGTGCCGATGAACGTCGCGGGCAACGCGGGGCAGAGCAGTTCGCTGCTTCCGATGCTGAAAGCTCATCGCGACGCG
>NZ_LZIX01000070.1:0-795 GCF_001666955.1 Mycobacterium sp. E735
GGGATGACGCTACTGGACATCGGTTGCGGCTGGGGAGGAGCGCTGCACCGGGCGATCGAGAAATATGACGTCAACGTGATCGGGATCACGCTGAGTCGCAACCAGTTTGCCTACAGTAAGGCCAAAATGGCCGCCATCCCCACCGACCGCTCCGTCGAAGTCCGGTTGCAGGGCTGGGAGGAATTCGACGACAAGGTCGACCGAATCGTCAGCATCGGCGCCTTCGAGGCGTTCAAGGCCGACCGGTGGCCGGCCTTTTTTGAACGTGCCCACCACATCCTGCCCGACGACGGTCGGATGCTGTTGCACACCATTTTGACCTATCAATGGCAGCAGATGCCCGCACTCGGCATCAAGCTGACTATGCGCGATGTGAGATTCGCGCGATTCATCGGCACCGAGATTTTTCCGGGCGGCCAGCTGCCGACGCAGGAAGATATTTTCAAATTCGCTGAGCCCGCCGGATTCTCGGTCGAAAAGGTGCAATTACTGGGTGAGCACTACGAGCGGACTCTCAATATATGGGCGGCAAACCTGGCGGCCAACAAGGACGCGGCCATCGCGATCCAGTCGCAAGAGGTCTACGACCGCTACATGAAGTACCTGACCGGCTGCGCGAAGCTGTTCCGCCAGGGTTACACCGACGTCGACCAGTTCACGCTGCAAAAGTAGCGGAACGACCCCCAGCTCCTCGCCGCCTACTTCACGAGGGTGAACTGGCCCACATTGCTGATGCCCTTGCGGAAGAAGTCCTCGCAGCCGGTCAGGTACTTCATGTAGCGGTCGTAGACCTCT